>NZ_JAHGAP010000016.1:0-108202 GCF_030248655.1 Vibrio sp. D431a
TGAAAACAAAAAAGCAGAACCGAGGTTCTGCTTTTAGTCGGTGGAAACATCTCATTTACTTGGTCTGATGAAGCTCATACTTGTGCAGCATTGCTTGCTGGTGCCCAGCAATTTCCGCCACTTGCTCAGAACTCTCAACCATAGACTCAAGCTGCAGCTTTGTGCGTTCGCCAAGATCAGAAATATGTGTGATGGATTGAGATACATCTGCCGTCGCTCGTTCTTGTTCTTCTGTAGCAACTGAGATTTGCTCAACACGTTCTTGAATGTGCTTAACCGCGAGGTTGATATCAGAGAATGTCGATTTCACTTCATTGCTGGACTGTAGCGCGTGGGTCATTTCTTCTCTTGAATCATTAACTGCTTGGCGCGAGCGCTCTGCGGCAGTAATAAGCTCGCTCATCATTTCTCGGATGTTCGTAGTTTGTTGAGAGGTATCACTTGCAAGTTTGCGAACTTCATCAGCGACAACCGCAAATCCACGCCCTTGCTCACCAGCACGGGCAGCCTCTATTGCCGCATTGAGAGCAAGTAAGTTGGTGTTGTCCGCGATCCCACTGATCATATCCACCATTTCACGAATCTGTTTAACACGCTGGTCTAGCTCTAACATTGACTGTTCATTTACATCCAAAGAGCTTTCTAATGACTCCAAACGTTCGCGGTTTTGTTCCACGACTTGAACCCCTTTTTCAGTGTGTTGGGTTGCAAGGAGCGAGTCCTGTGAAGATGCATTTGTCACCATTGCTATTTCACGAATAGAGGCTTCAAGCTGCGTTATGGTCGTGATCATACTCGACAACGCTTCATTTTGTGTTGCCAACCCATCACTTGTTTGTTCGGCTGCACTGTGACTTACTTCTGCCGTCTGATAAAGCGTTTCACAATTGCGCGTCACCGTTTGAATGGAGTCATGTGTGGAATCGATTACTTGATTCAACTTTCGTGCTACTTCTTTCAGCTCATAAGGGCCGACTTCTTCTGCCTTGTCACGAAAATCATGTTCGGTAAGTGCTGAAAGACGCGTTAGTACATTCCTTAACCCTCGGTTTGTCCATGACTTGAGACTAAACCAAGTAACCAGAATAATAAAAGAAATCACACACGCCGCAAACACGAGCACAACGCTGACCGATTCAATGGTCTCGTTGACCACCCGCTCTTTTTCATCGATCAACTGACCAGCGGTTTGGGAGATTTGATCAAGTAACCGCATGGTTTCATCCGCAAGCATCGAAGCCTGTTTAAACTCTGAACGTTGCAATTCCCCTTGTTCTAGTTTGGCGAGGATCAAACGCAGCACGCCCTTTTCACTAAAGCCTTGTTTCACCATCTCATATGGTGCGGTTAAGCTTGCATATTCACTTACTTCAGGATGGAAAGATTGGAAGTCTTCATAGGCGAGTTTAATACCTGCTATGCGATTTCGCATTTCTCGGTATTCTTTTTCGGCTTTGTTTAATTCTGAGTGCATCATCATGACTAAGAACGTACTTTCCATTGAGCTTGCAGAAGCAATGAAACGGTTAGCGGCATCGCTCGACTCAGGATTATCAGCACTAAGAAACGAACTGATTCGATTCATTTCCGGACCGATAGAGCTAAGCCCATAGCGAAACCCACCAACAGCGGCATCAATATCCATTTGAATTTGTATCACCGAAGATTGCTTCAACAAAATGGACTGCGTGATGTTATGTAAACGCGCTAGTTTGGTGTCTAACTCCTCCGAGAGTTGCTGAGCTACACCAGACGCTTTCACAACCAAAGTTGTGCTTTGAGTTGCAAGAGAGTCGATTTGCTCTTTTATGAGAGGCAACTCTTTCGGCTCAGTAATCTGCATACCATGGTTGAGTAGCTTAACCATCTCCAATACATTCCTGGTTAACTTTGCGTTTGCCATCGCGATTGGTAATGCTTTTTGCGACAAGTCTTCAAATTGTTCCCCTACCTGTTCCATTCCTTTGAAACTTGAGACAGAAAGGGCTATAACAAGAGCAATGATAGTTAAAAATGTTGCACTGACAGCCTGAATCAGTGAAAGTGATGTGCGTGAGCGTTTTCGCTTTGCCATAATCAATTTTTATTCTTTCTTAAGGTTGAATCGGTTCTGCAGTGATTCCGTCACATTTGTGAGACAAAACCGTGATTTGCAGCCCATACTATGGATTGGTTATGACACTAATATTTCAGTTGTGAGTCATAGAGATGACAGGTGGTGATTTGCGTCGAGTATATTTTCCTTTGATAATCAGTGTGCTACTAAGCGCCTGCTCTTCTGGGCCTGAGCCTAGTGAGCAATCACAGGTGACAACACCTACAAATCAGCTATTGTCGGACAACCCTGACTTGTTCGACTTTTACACAGAGTGGCACGGCACGCCTTATCGCTTAGGCGGGACACAGAAATCTGGAATTGATTGCTCAGCATTTGTACAAAAAGCGTTTATTGAGGCTTATCAGCTCTCGTTACCAAGGACAACGAAGCAGCAATCAAAGCAAGGTGTGGAGTTAAGTTGGACGGATGCCAAGCAAGGGGATCTAGTGTTTTTTAAAACAAGACGTACAACTTATCATGTCGGAATTTACTTGGGTAACAAGCAGTTCATGCATGCATCGACGTCTAGAGGTGTGATTATTTCAAGAATCGACAACCCATACTGGGCATCTAAGTTTTGGCAAATAAGAAGAGTTACAATGTAACTCCTCTCACTCTTTAACCGGACATTGCTGTAAGTTAAAACAATATCAGTCGTAAGTCGCAACAGCATTATCGAACAGATTTTTGACCAGAGCGATGTATTCATCAAGGAACGTGATCTGTTCATTGGTCGCTTTTTTATGCCATACCCCAGCCAATATCTCACCAAGATCTTCAACAACTGCATCAGCCTCTTTCAACAATTTGAAGCGTACGCTCGAGTGAAGTTCTGGATTTTGCTCAAAAATCGCCATGATGTTTGAAGCCACCATATCGGTGACAACATCTTCGATGCTTTCGGATCCAGTGTCGCCAATTTCGGTCGTAAAAATATCTAGATTTAGAGACAAGTGCTCGATAAGAGCGAGATATCCATCGGTTTCTAAAACCACTGTTTTTCTCCGTTTATTGCAAGCCTTCGAAGCTGAAAGCAGAATAGTTTCAATAGTAAGACATGCCGAGAAAATTTCATTAACTTATTTCATATTAACAAACATTCACGAACCAACTGGATGATTTTCAAACAATTGAGCTTTGCTTCACTGAATTCGGATACAGGGTTTCTTCAAACCTTTTTATATTTCAGTCATTTTCATGCAAACAGGTTTGGTTACGACCATTTTCTTTTGCACGATACAGCGCAGCATCGGCACTCTTTAACCATTGAGTGTGAGTTTCAAAATAAGGCTTATACTCGCAAACACCAATACTTATCGTGTAATTAATCAAAAAATCTTCCACTTTCACGATCTCTTGCTCAATTCTTTTGCGCAAACGCTCTGCGAAATAGCAAGCTTGCTCCTGGTTTGTGTGAGGAAGTAGTACCGTAAACTCTTCACCACCAAAACGACCGCAGATGTCACTGCTTCTTGCTGTTTTTCTCAACAAGGCAGAGGTTCGACGAATGACTTCGTCCCCTGTCGGGTGACCATAAGTATCATTCACCTTCTTAAAGTGGTCGATATCGAATATTACTAATGAGCATGGTCCGTCGATAACTTTTAAGTGAGCAAACTCATCTTTCAATGATTGCTCCCAATAAGCGCGATTAAATAAACCTGTTAAACCATCTTTGCGACTGATTTCCGACAAATGTTGATTTGTTTCTTTCAAATGAATGCGATTTCTCGCAGTTTCAGAAACATCATTGACTTGAATCGCTATGTGGCTGACCTCTCCTGAGAGCCCAATTAACGGCGTGATCACGATATCTTGATACATAAAATCACTGCTGTTTGAAACCGGAGAAAAATTGTTGAACTTAAAAAGGTACGGTCTGTTTTCCCAGCTAGAAAAAGAACGAGTTTCCAGATCGGCGGCAGCTTTTATCTTGGTTTCTAGCCAAGTTCTTGGCAGCTCTTCAAAATGCTCAAATAAACATTCACCAAGAATTTCTTGTGATAGAACGCCACTGTATGACTGCATAAAACTGTTCCACACACACACTTTATACTCTTGATCCAAAACAATAAGCCCTGAATCCATCGTATCGAGAATTTGTGTGACCCAATGAAAGTCTGCTATGTCCAGCGTGATATCGGACATTAGATTAGCTCCATGATTTCATAGATTATTTCTACGGATGGCTTATCAATTAAAAACAGTACCTCGCACTCGAAATCGAGCGCTTCTGCCATGTAGGTGTATTCGATAGTAAAGAGCTCGCCCAACTCGCCTTGCTCTTCACAATAAGGTGTTAAGGTATCCACAATGCCTGGCTGACGAAGTGAGAACTGCTTGTCGAGTTGATCGCCCAACGATGTGAGAAATGACGAAACCAGTAGGTTAGAGATATTCAAGATGATTTCATTATGAGGCGTAAACTCAAGGAGGTAACCTAATTTTTCCCCAATCTGATTGATATCCCTACCACGTAAGCACACCAGTGCCTCTCCGTGAATACCACCACCGACAAACCTCTGCGCTACCGCAACGGAACTGTCACGCCCAACCACATCAACCAGTGTCATATGAAGCTCGCCGTAGGACAAAGGTCCAACATGAGGAACAGGAAGTTGGATGAACTCATGTAAATGGTCGGCCATAATCGCAGCCCCTTTACCAAGGGCAATGTTCGCAATTTCACGGAATTTGGCTAGTAAGGAAAGCTCTTCGCAACCCTGGTTTTTAGAATCAACCGAATGACTAGGTTTGAACGCATAATGCAGCCCTAATTGTTCGTATAGTGGGAGCACCTGCTCTTCTGTCAGAGGCTTAGCGATAAAAGCTTGAGCACCAAGATCGAGACAGCGCTGTTTTGCCTCTTGTTGAACATCTCCAGAAATAATGACGATTTTGGTCGGGTACTGACTAACAGGTAATGATTCGAGGACCTCAAAACCATCCATTATGGGCATCGTTAAATCGAGAAACAAAATATCGATATTTTGCTCAGCAAGAATATTAAGCGCCTCATAACCATCTTGCGCTTCAATAAGATGCAATGATGTATCTTGTACGATAGAACGCGCAATAAGCTTTCTTGCAACAGCTGAGTCATCACATATCAGTATTTTCATGCCACCAATGGAACTAACGTCAAAAAAATCATAATACCTGTTGTAAACGTTCATCTCCATATGCTAAGCCAACAAATCAGAGGCTTATAAGCGATTTGATTCACATTTATACAAATTGACTACACTAAGAGGAAGGTTTCTTTACTAAGTATGCTCAACATAGCGCCAACTCCCTGCTATTTATCCTAAACTATTGGTGGTCAAATAGATTCGCGAGGTTTTGTATGTGGCAAGCAATATCGCAACAGCTTTCTGATACTTTATTGTTCGATTACCAGATCACGGAAAAAGTAAGGCTGTCTGGTGGGGATATCAGTGAAAGCTACATGATCAATGATGGCGAGCAACGTTATTTTGTGAAAATTAACGACCGCGAGTTTTTGTCTAAATTTGAGGTAGAAGCTGAAAGCCTGCATCTTTTGCGTGAAACATCCACCCTATTTGTACCTGAGGTGGTATTGGTTGGTAAAACCAAAAATGCCTCATTCCTAATTCTTAACTACCTTCCAACGAAACCATTAGAAGATGGTCCCAACAGCTTTAAATTTGGGCAGCGATTAGCTCACCTACACCAGTGGGGCGAGCAAAAAGAGTTTGGTTTTGATACCGACAACTATCTCGGTTCGACTCTACAGCCCAACAAATGGCACAAGAAATGGTGTGTATTCTTTGCTGAGCAACGTATAGGATGGCAATTACAGCTCCTTAAAGAAAAAGGCGTCACCTTGGTTGATATCGATGACTTTATCGATGTCGTAAAACAGCGGCTAGCAAACCATGCTCCGGAACCTTCTTTGTTGCATGGCGATTTATGGAATGGAAATGCGGCACTCACTGCATTCGGTCCTATCTGTTACGATCCTGCGTGCTATTGGGGGGACAGGGAGTGTGATATTGCGATGACAGAGCTTTTTGGTGGATTTCAACCAGAATTTTATCAAGGCTACGAATCGGTTATGCCACTTTCTTCAAGCTATGAGGAACGTAAAGATATCTATAACCTTTACCATGTTCTCAACCATTGTAATTTGTTTGGCGGCCATTACTTGGAACAGGCTCAACTGGTTATTAATAAAATCATTTCTTATTAATTTGGAAGCCACTGCATATTTCAAGATGTAAAATCTCGAGGCACATCACTACAGAAAATCACCCTAAGCTCAAGGTTGAGTTTGGGGTCAAGTTTTGTACTTATTTCGACTCAATTAGCAACAACTCTGCCTAATATCAAAGGAGACTTAACTTTGGATTGTGCCTATTTTCCTTGTAGGCAAAGTAAGTAAAGGGCTGTACTTCATTGATGAATAGTGTGTTTAAAAGCCCTGCGAGATTAGGAGTTGTTGTATGAAAAATTATACCGAAAGGTATGTAAAGTGCCCGCATTGCGGACACTCTATCGGCATTACATTAGATGCAAGTAATGGTGACCAAGAGTTTTATGATGATTGCCCAGCTTGTTGCCACGCTATCCACCTAAATATGCGAGTGGATGAGTTACAAGATAAGGTCGAACTATTTATCGATGACAATTACGAATAACAGCTCGAGCATGTGAACATCAGAAATATAAAAACGCTTAAATGAAAAAGGAGCACTAGGCTCCTTTTTCTCATTCTAAAGCTGTTTTGCTGCAAGAACGCGCTCAACAGTATCAACAATTGCTTGAGTCTGAGGATCAAACTCAATATTAACACGCTCCCCTACTTGTCTCACTCCGAAAAGCGTTCGCTGCAAGGTTTCTGGAATTAGGTGTACCGAAAAACGACACGCTTCAACTTCACCAATAGTTAGCGAGCAGCCATCTAAACCAATGTAACCTTTCGCTAATACATATTTCATTGATTCTTGCGGCAGTTGGAACCAAATCGTGCGGTTATTGGGCGTATCGATGATATCGACAATATCTGCCGTTAAACTAATATGACCAGACATACCATGCCCGCCTATTTCGTCACCAAACTTAGCCGCGCGCTCAATGTTTACGCTATCCCCTTCCACCAGCCGACCTAAATTAGTAAGAGCCAATGTCGCTTGCATTAAATCAAAACTGATAAGGTTGCCTTCGATCTTAGTCACAGTTAGACAACATCCGTTGTGTGCAACGGATGCACCAATTTCTAACCCTTTACAAAGTTCATCGCTTAACTCGACAACGTGCGTTTGAAAGCGTTCTTTTTTATCAATTTTAACGACCTTCGCCGTACCCTGAACTATTCCTGTAAACATTTCTTTTTACCTATTGATTTAATACCAACTGTAGTCGAAGACTAAGCCCTAAACACTGCGCTACAGGTCGGAAATAAAGACCGCAGACGATAAAGCCATGGCTTAATGAACACTGGTTTGTTCTCATGCATACTTCAACATTACCATGATTTGCTGCTGTTCTCAGTAAAAGCGTATCCTTAGCTTGGAGAGCGTCCAGTCAGTGTTATCGACTATTCACTACCTAGCTATGGAATATAAACATACAATTGTTTATCATTTGCGCGGAGTTTCTCCGAGGCATTTTTTCACCTTATCGTGACTAAAATCAACCATCAGATCCGTTCACCACATCTTTTGCCCTCGAGTACTCTCATTCTTTCAACTTATTGTTCCGCTCTGGAGTATTTTTCGTGCATCGCTATAAAGAAGAAGCATCAAGTCTTATCAAATTGGCGACCCCGGTATTGATCGCATCTGTCGCTCAAACTGGTATGGGGTTTGTTGATACCGTAATGGCTGGCGGCGTTAGCGCCACCGACATGGCTGCGGTTTCTGTCGCTTCAAGTATTTGGCTACCATCCATTTTGTTTGGGGTGGGTTTATTAATGGCATTGGTCCCTGTTGTCGCACAGTTAAATGGCTCTGGTCGTAGAGTGAAAATCCCGTTTGAAATTCAGCAAGGCGTCGTTTTGGCATTGCTGATCAGTGTGCCGATAATTGCAGTCCTGCTTCAAACCCAGTTTATTCTCGGGCTGATGGATGTTGAAGCACTGATGGCTGAAAAAACGGTGGGATACATTCATGCCGTTATACTAGCAGTACCCGCTTTTTTACTTTTCCAAACGCTTAGAAGCTTTACGGATGGTATGTCATTGACGAAACCGGCAATGGTTATTGGCTTTATCGGTTTGCTGCTCAACATTCCTCTAAACTGGATTTTCGTGTACGGCAAGTTTGGTGCACCTGAATTAGGCGGTGTTGGATGTGGTGTAGCAACCACGATTGTTTACTGGGTCATGTTTGCCATGCTATTGCTGTATGTGATGACATCAGAGCGGTTGAAAAGCATCAACCTATTTGGAGAATGGCATCGTCCACAATGGAAAGCGCAAGTTCGTCTATTCAAGCTCGGCTTTCCTGTTGCAGCAGCGCTGTTTTTTGAAGTGACACTGTTTGCTGTTGTTGCACTGCTCGTTTCACCACTAGGTCCTATCATTGTGGCAGCGCATCAAGTCGCGATTAACTTCTCCTCGTTGGTATTTATGCTACCAATGAGTATTGGTGCAGCAGTAAGCATTCGTGTCGGCCATCGACTTGGTGAAGAAAACGTAGATGGCGCGCGCGTAGCGTCACGAGTCGGCATTATGGTTGGTCTAGCATTGTCCGTTCTCACAGCGATTTTAACCGTATTGTCTCGTGAGTGGATCGCCGAGCTTTACACTAGCAACCCAGAGGTAATCACTCTAGCGATGCACCTGCTCGTATTTGCCGCTGTTTATCAATGTACGGATGCGGTTCAAGTGATCGCAGCTGGTGCATTACGCGGCTATAAAGACATGCGAGCTATCTTCAACCGTACTTTTATTGCTTATTGGATTCTTGGGCTGCCAATTGGTTACGTCCTTGGCCGTACAGACTGGATTGTCGAGCCAATGGGAGCACAAGGCTTCTGGCTTGGTTTTATCATCGGCCTATCTTCTGCGGCCTTTATGTTAGGCGTCAGAATGCGTTGGATGCATCGCCAAGAGCCAGAAGTGCAATTGAACTTTTCAGTTCAATAAAAAGTAAAAAAAGCCAGCTTCCGCTGGCTTTTTTGATCGAATAATCACACGGTTGAGTATACTTATAACAAGATTATGAAGCGGTTGATTTTGCTCTCTAGACAACGGATACGAAGTTATAAAAAAGGATATTTGTGCGGTCTATTTTATTGTTCTTAATCTTGATTCTTAATGGTTGTGATAACTGGTTCAATCCAGAGAACGCCATGTTTGATAAGTATCATCAACGTGTAGCCAATGTATTGGAAGCTCCTGCTATTCCAATAACATTACAGTCTACGGTAACGATTCCTGCGAAACGCGTTTTGTTCGAGCCATTGCCAAGGCTATCTATTGGCCTGCTAGAGAGCTATCAATTACGACAGTGCGGACTCTTTAATTTACTTGCCGAGAAAAACTCACAACTTGGAAAGGTGCAGGATGCCTTTCATGATTTTGATTATCAAACTGCCCTTTTAAGAGTCATGAATCGATGTTTATCCGAATTTCCACTTAGCGATGAAGAACGCGCGACATTGACAGAGCTTTACGCAACCAAGTGGCAACATTTAGACATTCATCTCGACAACTTACTACTCGTAAGTGATGCCATGCAAAAGCAACTAACTGCCTCTGATTGGCTATCTCAAGACACGACGAATGATATTGCACGCATTAACGATGTCTATCGTATTTTCAGCGAAATGTATGATTTACCCCACCGCGCGGTCTCACGTCTACCCGATGTGGAAGTTACGCAATATCAAGAAGAGTTAGAGAAATCTCGTTTACTCGGACGACTTTACTATTCAATGGTAAATACATCCCTTTGGTTAAAAGCGACAACTCAGCTACTTGAGCAGAACCAGAGCAATGTATTGTGCGGGCCGAACAGAGACACCACTCAGTTCCGCTACTTAAGAAATGTCTTTCAATCCATTTACGTTGAAGAAGTGCAACCTTATTTGGCTTATTTAGACAGTACCTATCAACAACTTAATGATGGTGCCACTTTGGTGGAGAACCGTATGCAACTCCATGGTCACCAGTATGGCATCATTGAGGCACATAGGACATTTAGGCAAGAAACCCTAAACCACGTTCAGTTTTGGCAGGGTCTCTTCAAACGATGTGGCGTAACCGTTGGCAACTAGTAAGTGCAGAGCGTTCTATTCCTTCAACCTTTCACGCAAGAATCGAGCAAAACGTGGTTTACCAGTATGTGTAAAACCGTTATATCTAAATGTAATGGTTGAACCAATTTTCGGAGGCTGGCGACGCACTTCATCGGTAAATCCGCTACCGATGTAAAACTCAATGCCATTTGGTAAGCGAACTAACATTGCTCCCATCATACCTAATAAGCGCCCTGTTCCTGGCTTATAACCCACAACTAACGCTTCATCATCTGCGTATCGTTTTAGTTTAAGCAAATCACTACCGCGTCCAGCCTGATAGCGGCTTGATACCTTCCGCAACATCACCCCTTCACCGTCGGATATTGAAATTTTATCCAACTGTGTAAACAGATGAGCTTCATTTTGAATCGCTCGGTGCTCGACATATTTGATATGAGGCTGGTCGACTTCAAGCACTAAGTCTTTGATGTTGTAATAACGCTTCCGATAATCACCAGCGGAATATGGCATATCAAAGATCATAAAGTCGATATGTCGCCAAGCAGACTCTACAGGAGTTTTATCTAATACCGTTTGCTGAACAAGATGGAAGTTACCTCTCCCAGCCCAAAGTTCACCGTCCAACGGATAATCAGGTAAAGGTCCTGTAAACCAATCTGGGGCGTGGATTCGATTACCATTTCTCGTCACGAGATGTTGCCCAGTCCAATAAGCGCGAACACCATCAAGTTTTTCGCTATACCAATATTCAGACACATCAATGCCATCCTGATAGCTTTGTGCAAGAGAAACTGGTGGTGCGAGAGACGTATCCGCTTGAAGCTGTGAAGACGCTGCCATAACAGCCAGCGCAATTAATGTCATTTTTAATGGCATAAGAAGACCTTGTACAAAAAATCGTCTTTATTGAAACGTAAGTCCTCTCGATGACCTATTTATTACTAGTTGTTCTTCGACTCATAACAATCAACATTAGTAATAATTTGCAAAGATAATCATAAACTTTAGACAGGTTTTGCATTTAGTCGTTACACGTTATTCACTTAAGGCGGATGGTTCGTCAATCGAGTTGGAATCTAATCATGACGAGATACCCCGCTCTAATGACTTCTTTAGGTTCAACACCTCTTATAAGCAAACCATTTCTCTGTGCATTTTTGATTCTCAATTTGAGAATCAGTCCTTTCTCAAATTGAACAATATCATCAACAGCGCTTAAACTTTTGATTTTTAAATAGTTTAAAATTGGCACGTTACCTGCTCTATATCCAATTAGAAAAACAAACGGAGACAGAGTCATGGAATTACGCAGACTAGAAATCAATCAAGACAAGTTAGCCATTGAGTTTTTTGGTGACTTAGACGCAAGCGGCTGTCGACAAGCACAACATCACATTGATGAAGTAATTCACAACAATCATCACAAAGAAGTCGAAATTAACCTACAGCACGTCCAATTTCTTGATTCTTCAGGGATTGGTGCCATTGTTTACTTATATAAGCGTCTAGTTGAACGTGAAAGAAGCATGAGTATTGAAAACGTATCAGGCCAACCTTTAGAAATCATGAGCTTGCTTCGTATCAACCATGCCATTCCCGTTAACTCAAAAGGACACTAAAAATACCGGTTTAAACGGAGGTTGGCATGGTAAATCTTTTACGACGATATGCAGTAAGCGGTCTTGTTGTCGGCATGTTTGGTTGTTCGTCGTTTGACTACCCAGAACACGGGAAAGGTGGCTTGGCGGAAAGCTATCAAGATATCTCGATCGAGAATTATCAGTTTTCCCCAGTAATGCCTGACGAGCCTTTAGGTCCAGAACATGGGTTAAGGTTTGATTGGCAATTGACCAAGTTACATCTAGACGCACTAATCCAAGAGGGCGCGCGCTGGTGTTTTCCTGCGGCAGTTGTTCAGGCCCTTGAAAAACAAAATAGAATTGCGCGCGAGTTAGAAGGTGGGCTTTTACTCGACGCTGCCAACGACCTTGTGATTCAGCGTCGACGCTTAAACCAGCTCGAACAACAACTCGACTACGTACTGAGCCAAACAACTTGCACACCGCCCGATGATATTGAAGCACTACGTAGCGACCTAAACATAGTCTCGGATATCTATGCACTACTTAATATCGACAACCAGTTTGCTGTCGATTCAGCAGAAATCAACCCGAAGTACATGGGACATTTGGCAGAAGCAGCCTACATTTTACGTGACCACCCCAACCTATCTCTTGTAGTAACGGGGCATGCGGATGCAACTGGAACACCCGATTACAACCAGAAACTTGCTCAAGCGCGTGCGGAACAAGTAAAGCGTTACCTAACCGTATTTGGTATCACTTCAGAGAGAGTCACTACCAAATCTGTCGGAGATAACCTGCCACTCTATGAAGGTGAAACATCCGCCGTGCGTTTAACTAATCGTCGAGTAAGCATCGAGGTTATTAGCCCTAATTCAGATAGCGATACCTCAATAAACCGCAACTCAACGGCAGGAGGCGCGCTATGAACACGATGAAACCATTTATCCTCTTAATGTTGTTGTGTCTGGTTGCGTGGGTACCTTCTTCCATAGCGGATGAGAGCAATACTGTTAAGGTCGGTGATTTAATACAGATTAACTTACCCGGAGAGGCGTCGTTAAACCAAGGGTTTCAGGTCGATCGTCGTGGACGAATTAATTTACCAGAAGTCGGCCCTGTATTAGTGGCCGGCTACAATGAACAACAACTCCAAGACGTGATTATCGACAGGCTAAAGACCGTTTATCGTGACGTTAACAACGCTCGAGTTTTTATTAAACAGCAACAGTTGTTAGTGTCCGTTCAAGGCTACGTGGTCAAACCCGGTGAATATACCTTACCTTCTGGGTCCAACATTCAAATGTTTGTGTACGAAGCTGGCGGCCTGCGCGCAGGGGCTCAGCTTGATAAAATGATCGTGAAACGTGGAAATAAAAACATTGAATTTGACTACAAACGCTTCCTTGATACGGGTGACAATAGCCAGCTGCCAAAACTAGAATCACTGGATGTCTTATTTGTCCCCGCTTCCCCACTCGTAGGGAATATTGAGCAAGAGTTTGATGCAGCAAAACTCGCGAATTCAGGTGACAGCGCAGATTCCGCTCGTGCAATCAAAGTCTTTGGTGAAGTCAACGCACCTGGCTCGTTCTCATACAAGCCAAACACCACGCTAGTTGATGTCGTAATGCGAGCTGGCGGCGTGACACGATATGCCAGTGTTGAGCAAATTCGCGTGATAACAAACAATAACCCAACCATGTTTAACCTGAAAAAGTACCTTGATACTGGAGACCAAAGCCTACTGCCAGAGATCCTGCCAGGTGCCACCATCTTTGTCCCAAAACAGGAAGAAGAAATCAAAGCAGGTGCAAATGTGGTTTACGTGATGGGTGAAGTCGCCCATCCTGGGGCATACGAAGGCAAGCAAGGCGCTAGCTTCATGGATATCCTCGCCAACGCTGGCGGGCCCACTCGCTACGCAGAATCTCGCCAAATTCGCGTTATAAAAGCCGATGGCAAAGTCATCAAATTCGATCTTACCGCGCATACAGAAGGACTATCTTCAGCCAGACCACCAAATGTTGGACCAGGAGACGCGATTTTCGTACCGGAGAAAACCGATTTCAATGAGAAGTCTTGGTTAAAAGTAGCACCTAGTCGAGCGGTCGCAGTGATGGGAGAAGTTGTTCGCCCTGGACGCATCGAGTGGTCAGACGAAATGGATTTGATTGATCTGCTTGCACACGTTGGAGGCCCAACTCGACGAGCTGATACCACCAAAATTGAAGTCGCCAATAACGGTCAAATGACACAATTTGACTTAGACCAATACATTCTGGATGGCTCACCAACATCAAGCCTACCTCAAGTTTCCGCTGGTACAGTCGTAAGGGTACATGCATTGCCTGACGACCCATCCGATAATAAATCGCAATGGGTAAGCCAAAGCTCTGACGCATCGATATACGTTTTCGGACAAATCAATGCACCTGGGCGCTATCGTTTCACTGAAGATATGCATTTTCTGGATATTTTGTCTGCCGCCGATGGACCGACAATTGATGCAGATATTCACAACATCCGTGTCACACACCGAGGCCTAGGTTATGCCAAAGTGAGTAAATTGAATTTATCGATGTACTTTGAAACAGGCGATGAGTCAATTCTGCCCCACGTTCGTCCTGGTGATACCATTTACATTCCAGAAAAAAACAAAAACTGGTTAGATCGTTCAAAAGAGTCCACGGTACGCGTATTAGGTGAAGTAAGAGACCCGGGGCGATACGTATTCAATGACAACATGACTGTGCTTGATCTGTTAGCGGAAGCAGGAGGACCAACTGACAATGCCTACCTTGAAAAGATCAGTGTGGTCAATATGTCTTGCTGCCAAGGCCAAGCCCGAACATTTGATTTGGTGAACTTTAGTAAAACAGCCAACATTTATGAGCTGCCAGTCATTCGCGCAGGCGACACGATTTACATTCCCCATAAAGACGAAAGCTTTGTTGAAAAAGCGAGGGCCGGATTAAGAGATATTTTACAAATCACCACAACCATCGTGTTAATAGGAGCGTTGTAATGACTATTCCTGCAACTCACGCTGAGATTGAGCAAATTTATCTTCAGAGTGAACAGAAAGGCCACAAAACGATTTGTGTTGTGGGTTGTAAATCTGAAGATGGTGTCACTTCCGTGGCGTCATCTCTTGCAGAGCGCTTGGTTTTAGCAGGCCACAATACTTTGTATGTAGACCTTAACTTATTCAAACCCGCTTATCACACTGTTCACGAATTTGATGATGACGAGAAGGTTGGCCATTTGATCACACGAGAGAATACACATCAAACTTTAGTCGGCCTCTCAGCTCCATCTCTCGCCAGTACTCAGTTAGCGTACCGAGACCCAACAACGCTGAAACAAAACATTGCACAATGGTTAACGCAGTACGAGCGCGTCGTGATAGATACATCACCACTTCTTAGTGTCAACCGAAGCAATATTGCGCCTCAAGTGATTGCTGGCGTATGTGATGCTACTTTGTTAGTAGCGCATTATGGCTCTACGACTGCAACCCAGCTCGAGCAAGCCAAAAAGCTACTCGATGCTAGCGATGCAAACTTGATTGGTTCTGTACTGAACATGAAGCACACTCCAAGCCTGAAAGATGAGTTAATCCGCCAAGTTTCCAAGCTGCGTTTCTTACCAAAAAAGTGGAAAGAAAAACTGTCTCAGCAAATTAAAAAAAGCGAACTGTTTATGTTATAGGGAGCGCTATTATGACGATAAATAATACATTGACTATCGAGCAAGAATTAGTGGATGAGCATATTCTTCAGCAAATGATCAAAGATACGTGCGCCGAAATCATCCCTACCTTGATTGATCACTATGTCGAAGAGTCACGCGATCGCATGGAGAAAATAGAGCAAGCATTAAGCACAAAAGACCTTCAAACATTAGAGTTCGAGGTTCACACACTGGGCAGTTCTGCTCTCGCTCTAGGCAATCGAACGCTTTCAAGACAAGCAAGAATGATTGAGAAGTACTGTGTCGAAGGAAAAATACCAAAAGCATTGGAGCTTTGTGAAACACTTCCTCAACTCGCCAATGAATCGTTTGATGCGTTAGAAAAGCGAAAAGCTCAAGGGTTTGAGTAGTATCAGTGTCTTACTCCCTAGCGAAGCATCGCGTTTGATAAAGCGCGATGCCGACATCATCTCAGAAATTTAGGCTCCAAATTCAATCACCCTCGCCAAGCCACACACCTTGAAATTATTTGGGCATAACTTAATCAATTAAAAAGTATGGATTTTTCGCAAATTTCCTACCTTGTGCTAATACTTAAATAACGCTTTTCTCAAATTGAGAATTTTCAGCACTAGAGAGCTATAAACCACTCATAATGCCAAATAGTAGTGCTGACAAAAATCATAAAAAATGAAACAAACTACGTTGGGATGGGACTATGAGACCAAGGGTGTTACTGGTAGAGGACTCTACTTCACTAGCCATACTTTATAAGCAGTATGTGAAAGACGAACCTTATGACATTTTTCATGTCGAGACAGGTCGCGAAGCGATTCAATTTATTGAAAGAAGCAAACCTCAGCTCATCATTCTCGATTTGAAACTGCCCGACATGTCTGGCGAAGACGTGTTGGATTGGATCAACCAGAATGACATTCCTACGTCCGTTATTATTGCTACGGCACACGGCAGCGTCGACTTAGCCGTTAATCTAATTCAAAAAGGTGCGGAAGATTTCTTAGAAAAGCCCATAAACGCTGATCGCCTAAAAACATCAGTCGCATTGCACCTCAAACGCGCCAAATTGGAAGATTTGGTGGAAAATATTCAGTCCAAGTTTGATCGCCACAACTATCACGGATTCATCGGTTCAAGCCTCCCGATGCAGGCGGTATACAAGACCATTGATGCTGTTGCGCCAACTTCTGCCAGTGTGTTTATTGTGGGAGAAAGCGGCACAGGTAAAGAAGTTTGTGCTGAAGCCGTCCACCGCCAGAGCGACCGTAAAGACAAGCCTTTTATTGCAATTAACTGTGGGGCTATTCCACGAGATTTGATGGAAAGTGAGATTTTTGGTCACGTTAAAGGGGCCTTTACTGGAGCAACAACAGATCGAAAAGGTGCGGCGACGCTGGCACATGGTGGTACGCTTTTTCTTGATGAGCTGTGTGAAATGGAACTTGAGATGCAAAAGAAGTTGCTCCGTTTTCTACAAACGGGCACTTACACCCCTCTTGGTGGCACTCGAGAAATGAAAGTAGATGTGAGAATCATTTGTGCCACTAACCGAGATCCATTAACAGAGGTAGAAGAAGGTCGTTTTCGTGAAGACTTATACTACCGTGTGCACGTTATACCTATCGATATGCCCCCATTACGTGAACGAGGAAGTGACATTGTCACGCTTGCCAAGTACTTCTTGACCACTTACGCCAAACAGGACAAAAAGAAATTCTCAACAATCGACAGCGAAGCTCAACATATCATCAAGCATTACGAATGGCCGGGTAATGTAAGGCAACTACAAAACATCATACGTAACATTGTGGTGCTTAATAACGACGAAAAAGTCACGGTGAACCACCTACCCGCTCAACTTACTAAAAAGTCTAAAGTGACGAAAACAACGACGCCTGCGCATGTTGCTCAAGAGTCAGCAAACATTGCACCAATCACACCACCACCTGGTTATACTGAGGAACCTTCACCTTCTGCGGTCGAACCGTCGATTACCGCAGCGGAGCAGCCTGGTACACCGTCCTCTGCTGCTACCTCACCGTACTTTAACTCTGATGGAACCATTCGCCCTATGTGGCAAGTAGAGCGTGAAGCAATTCAAAACGCAATTGCGTACTGTGATGGCAACGTCCTCAACGCCGCTGTCATGCTGGAGTTAAGCCCATCGACGGTTTACCGAAAAAAACAAGCGTGGGAAGCGGATGAAATTAATCTCGAACAATCTTGATAAACCTGCCATTGGTGAAATTTGGATCTTGCTTGATAGCCGTCTATTCGGCGGCATTGAAAGTCACGTTATCGAGCTAGCTCGGGGATTAATAGCCTTTGGACACAAAGCTCGAGTTGTGCTAACCACTGAGTATTCACCAGCTGCTCAGATTGTACAGAAGGCAAAAGAAGCCGCGATCCCTGTGAGTTACTTAAACTATTTGTCTGGCGAGCCCAATAAAGCTTTAAAAATTAAACACCTAACAAGCGCCGTCGCCAATCACCAACCCTCAGTGGTTCACTCCCATGGTTATAAAGCGTCGATTTTGTCGCGCTGCGCCAAACTGCTCACCCGTACGTTTCCTCGTTTGATTTCAACTTATCATGCTGGTGAATCGTCCTCAGGGAAGCTATGGCTATACGATTGGCTTGATAGAAGCTCAGGCTGCCTATCTGACCATTGCTTTGCTGTCAGTCCAAGTATTCAGCGCAAAGTTTTTTGTTCTTCAGAACTGCTGAATAACTTTGTTTCGATTCCCAACAGTCAACTCAACTATCAGGAGATCGCTTTTGTCGGCCGATTGAGTCAGGAAAAAGGCGCCGATCAATTTATTGAGGTAGCGAGGCTCTGTCCAACATTACAGTTTAGTGTGTACGGTGATGGCCCAGAAAAAGAATCGCTTAATCAAACTGCCCCTCCAAATGTGACTTTCTTCGGCCATCAAACCGATATGGAAGGTGTTTGGGAAAATATCAGCGTACTTATCATCTCTTCTCGTTATGAGGGTCTTCCAATGGCGGCGCTTGAAGCCATGTCGAGAGGCATTGCCGTGATGAGCTTACGTGTAGGTCGTCTTCCAGATATTATCCAAACGGGTAAAAATGGTTTTATCGTCGAAGACATTCCCTCTCTTGCTAAATGTCTTCATGACTGGATGTCGATTGGTGAAGCGCAACAATCACTCATTCGCCAGAATGCTCGACAAACCATCATTGATGATTTCTCAGCGCAAAGTGTGATTCCCGTATTGCTACAAAAAATATCAAATTGAAACGGATCACTAATCCATATTGGTTCTCAATATGAGAATGATGAGTTCCAAACATAAATATCATATAAGATTCAATCACATAAACTAATGGCATATTTTGGCATCTCTATTGCAGCTCAGCAGTTAACGCAGATTAATGATGAGACAGAGGTGACTTATGACTACGCCAAAACGCATTCTATATGTTCATTATGGTGATAATTGGATTCGCGGCAGTGAAGTGGTGCTTCTGGATCTCATTTCAGGAATCGACCGCGATAAGTTTGAGCCATTCGTATGGTCCAACTGCCAACCATTAATCGATAAGTGCCAATCGCTCGGAATTGAAGCGGAACATTCAACCTTCAATTTGGTGGGTGGTTGGAGCGCTCCGCGCTGGGATATTAGCGGGTGGAATAGCCTTATCAAACAAGGCTCAGCATTGATCGAAAAGCACAACATCGACTTGGTACACGTCAATAGCGGCGGCCCTTGTCAATGGATGTGTTTGGCTGCTCGCATGAATCATATACCACTTGTCACGCAACTTCATTGCCATTATACATTGCGCGATCGCTTCTCTCTCGGACTTCACCTCTCTCCAAAATTGATTTGCGTTAGCAAAGATGTTGGACGCGAAATTCTTCAGGACGGCTACCCGCAAAACCAACTTCATGTCGTACACAACGGCGTGTCACTTCAAGGCGTGGATACACCCATCGACATTAAAGATCGCCTCGGAATCCCATCACAGGCCTTTACCTTTCTGTCGGTGGGTTCGCTGATTAAGCGCAAAGGGTTTGACCGCCTTATTCGGGCAATGCGCATGCACAACTACCACCACCACAACCCTCACCTTGTTATTGTTGGTGACGGCGAAGAAAGAGAAGCATTGCAACAGCTTGCCGCAGATCTTGGTATCCAAGAACGAGTGCACTTTGTCGGAGAGCAACACAATGCTGGAGCGTGGATGTGTGGTAATGCAGACGCTTTTATTAGCGGCGCCTATGAAGAGGCCTTTGGTCTCGTGCTCGGGGAAGCGGCTTTAGCTCAACTGCCCATCGTGGCTCCTAAAACGGGAGGCATTCCTGAGTTGTTCGAGCATAATCACTCTGCATTGCTGTACCAGAACAGTGGAATGGCGAGCCTGTTAAACGCGATTCAACAAGTCATGCAAGACGCGGCATTAAGAAACAAGCTGGCGGAAAACGCTTACCTACATGCTAGCCAGCACTTAACGACGACTGCATCTATCAACGCTATTGAACGTATTTACGAAGGTGAACTTAATAATAACGCCATTACACCAATGCCAATGACTCACTGCATGAAGCCTCTTTCACGCTGGTTGAACATCAATTGAGGAGCGCGGTCATGAAACGTGTATTGATGTTCGACGCCATCCCAATGCAAGGTGGATCCAAAATCGCGAATGCAGAGCTCCTTAAGCAGTGCGATAAGCTGAATGTGATTGGTTATCTACTCACTACAAATCCAGAGCATTGGGCGTCACTGCTTAGTGATACACCGCGTGTGCAAGTCATAAAAATAAAACCATCACCATTTAACTCGACTCATGGCCTGACCTACTGGTTGATGAACGCTTACTACTTTCTCCGACTTCTCTACGCGTGCATGAAGCTTCCAAAGATAGATAGCTTTTTGGGCCTATCTTGCCCAAGTAATGATATGCCTTTGTACTTACTACGATTAATTAGCAAAAAGCCTGTGGTACAGATGGTTCATGGCCCTATTGGACGATCGAGATCTGCTGGCTACTGCTTAGTAAAAGCATCGGCAATTTACTACTTGGCAAACACCCGCGAATCAATGGTAGAAGCATTACAGGCCTACCTCAAAACAGAGAAGCCAGCCACCGAACGCTATTGGTGTGGTTTGAATACATCTACGTTTGTTAATGGATTATCGAAAGAGCGCTGGCCAAAACAAGCGAATCCGATTTCAAGCCGCGTTTTCTGGGCAGCTAGCTTACTAAAATGGAAGAACATCGATCTTTTGCTTGATGCTTTAACACTTGATGAGTCGAAAAAGATCAAATCCACCGTGTGTTACATCAAACCTAACGTGGCAGGTGTGGAATATTCAACACCGGACTTCAACACACAAGGTGTTGAATGGCATGAGTGCCCAAACAACTTAGATGAATTGCGTTCACAGTGTGGTGTGTTTGTTTCCACCAGTCTCAACGAACCTTTTGGGTTATCTATTTTGGAAGCGCTCGCTGCAGGTATGTGTGTCGTCATTCCACATGATGATAGTTATTGGGACCGCGTGTTAACTCACGGCCGAAATTGTATTAAATACACGCCTAACAATGTGGCTTCGTTACACAACGCAATTCGCCTTTTGAATGAATCGCCGTGGATGAAAGTAACGATGGGTATCGAAGCACTCAATGTTTCTCAACTATACACAGCCGAACGTTGTTATTTGCCAATCGCCCAGCACCTTGCTGCCGAAATTGCTACCAACAATGATTGCACACTCAAGACACCGCGAGACATCAAAGGATATGATCATGTCTAAAGCAATGACCAACATGACGCTATTTGCTATCGCCTTAGTGATCAATAAAAGCATCAGCCTAATCATGCTGCCTGTATTGCCCCACTTTCTCTCACCAGAGCAAATGGGCAAGCTTGAGCTTCTAACAACCTTTGGTGTTGTTACGACCTTGTTTGTCAGTTTCTCTTTGCATGAAGCGCTGTATCGATTCGTCGGCGTTGAAAAGGATCAAAATACGCGCACAAGCCTACTAAACCAGCTGTACTCACTTGCTTTACTCATCGCTGGCGTCGTCGCTCTTAGCTTGCTCACTATCATTTTAATCGCCCCCATTCCCGCGCCTTTTACGCGAGTCGAATTTGCTATTGTTATGTTTGCTATCGTTCTAGAAGGCAGTATTGCAATCGGCACTGCCTGGTTAAGAACACAAGACGACAAAGCAAGAACACTGCTTAACGTCATGGTCACTACCACCATTTTTCAGGTCATTTTTATCGTCGCGGCGCTGTCTGTTCATCCCCATGTTATTTCTGTTTTGTGGGGGGGCTTGTTGGCTGCTATTACTCAATTTGTTTGGCTGCACATCGTTAACCGTTACAATGTCACCCTTCCTAAACTGACATTGGCAAAACAATACCTAAACTACTGCCTACCAATGATGATGGCGGGTTTAGTAGCATTTTGTCTCAATGGCGCTGAGCGCTGGTTCATTGGTGCCAACACTTCTCTTGCGACGTTAGGGATTTACGCGATAGCGGTAAAATTTGCAGTGGGCATGTGTATTTTAGTGCAGCCGTTTGGCATGTGGTGGATGCCACGTCGATTTAACTACTTAGAAGGGCGCAAGAACACTGAAGCAGTGCGCATCACTCATCTAGGCATGATTTACATTACAGGTTTAAGTGTTGCAGTCGGCACATTAGCAATGGTAATGATCACTTACCTGTTACCAGAAACCTATCATGAGGCGGTACTGTTCAGCTTGTTCTTACTGCCTATCGCCATGCTAAAAGAGTGGAGCGAACTCATTAACATCTCCATTTTGTACAAGCGTCGTACTCGCTGGCTACTGGGTATAAATGTCGTCTCTGCGTGCGTTGCGATTGCTTTGCTGTTTGGCTTATCTTCTCTGGGCATTTATGGCGTATTCATTGCGCTTTATTACGCACAACTGTGTAAGTTGGGCCTGACTTATGTAGTAGGCCAACAATGTATGACGTTGCCTTTTCACCTAAGTCTGATGGTTTTATTACAGATTATATCCGGTGTGGCACTGTTCCTGCTTCACTCTTCACAATCAATAGGAATCGCCATCGCAATTTGCATTTTGACATGCAGTTTGCTGGCAGGGATAGCCACTCGCTACATGAGTAAAGAGACGCTAAATGCTCTCACTCGATACATAGTGAAAAGGCGTGGACAGGTGAAGAGATACTCGTTATGAATGAAACCAAGGTGAGAACAAAACAGTCCATCGCAGCACTGACGATCACTGTCTGTATCGGCCTGCTTTGGATTGTTATGCCTCATCCCATTTTGATTGTCGCGTTGTGTTTCGCACCACTCGCGTTACTGTTTGTTCTCAATCAAACGTTTTGGCTTGTCACACTGTTCGTTATTTTTTCATTCTTTCGTATTCACGAAGCCTTTCCTGTTATCTATAACTTCAAGATCCCATTACTGTTATCACTGGGGGCACTCGCCGCACTCGCTTTTCACCTTCTTATAAGCCGCCAGATTACAGCTTTTTGGCACCCTTCATTAAAGTGGCTGTGTATATTTTGGGGTCTGGTGATCATCGGAATCATATTCGCTTCCAGTCGTGATATCGCAATAACGGTGTTCAAAAACACCTATTGGAAAATCATCATTATGACGTTGGCCATCACCTGGCTTATTACTAAACCTTCACAGCTCGCACAGATGTCAAAAGCAATTATTTTCGCCGGATTATTGATTGGTCTAGTGGCATTACAAAACGCAGCGAATGGCATTGATTTAGTCGAAGGAACGCGCGTGTCAATAGGACGATCCATAGGTTCCGTACTTGGCGATCCTAACGATTTGGCACTAGTGCTGATGTTTCCCCTTGCCTTTACCGTTAGTCAATTGATGGAGAAGCATTCCCCCAAGCATCTCAGGCTCTTTGCCCTTATCACCTGTTTGGTTTTGTTCTTTGCGATCATTGAGACTCAGAGCCGCGGTGGGTTACTCGGTTCACTGTCTGTATTTGCCTACTTTGCTTTTAAACACATCAAAAGCAAAACATTAGTCTTGGTATTAGGCGCTATCGCAGCGATCGTACTCTACGCATTCGCTGGTATTTCAGGACGAGAATCGGGGGGGGCCGCTGAGGATGGTATAGATGCCTCTGCGATGGGGCGACTTTATGCGTGGGAAGCGGCATTTAAAATGGCGCTGCATCACCCGTTGACTGGCGTAGGTCTAGATAACTTCTACTTTAATTACTATTTCTATAGCCCACACTGGGATGGTATCAACCACGCCGTCCATAGTACTTGGTTTGGCGTGTTAGCAGAAACGGGTTTTGTCGGGCTCGCGGTGTTCATTACTTTAATTGTGTCATTGATCCGCACCTCTTTGCATTCCATCTCATTGCTGACACCAAAATCAGATTACACCCTCTCTGTAGGAGCAAACGCCGTGTTAAGTGGGCTTATCGGTACCATCGTATCAGGTACGTTTCTGACTCAAGGTTTCACTTGGCCAATTTACATTCTAGCGGCGTTAACGGTTGTCGTTAGCCGAATCGTTCAAAGTGATTGTCAAAATGAGAAATCCTAGTTTCAAACATAAACAAAACCCATAACTCACTGTTTTAAAATGGCTAATTCCTTGGCACGCATTGTGATTACTCACTTAATTAGTAATCAAATAACCAAGACTCAAGGAGAGCCACATGACGGACATCGTAGTATTTGGAGAAGATTTTGGTGGGTTACCCTCTTCCACTCAGCATATTGTCAAGCAACTAGCAGCGAACCATCGAATCCTTTGGGTGAACTCCATTGGCCTTCGTCAACCTAAGCTGGATTCTAAAGACATACAGCGTGCGTTAAACAAACTCACTCGTGTATTTCATAACGTAGGCTCACACAAGCCAACATTGGACTCTGAAACAAACCCAAACATTCACATCATCAACTTGCTCACCATTCCTGCCCCTAGTTCTGCATTAGCAAGAAAAGTGGCCGCTAAGATGATGAAACACCAACTCAATAAACAATTACAAGCTCTTGGTTTTGATAAGCCTGTATTTTGGACGTCGCTCCCGACTGCTGCCGATCTTTGTGCAGAAATGAACCCACGTGGACTGATTTACTATTGTGGCGATGACTTTAGCGCTTTAGCTGGTGTTGACCACGACACGGTGGCCAAGCACGAACGTACTCTTGTTAATGCGGCCAGCGTTATCTTTACGGCAAGCGAAACGCTCTCCACCAAGTTTCCATCACATAAAACCGTCACTTTGCCTCATGGTGTCGACGTTAGTCTGTTTTCTGAGCCAGCACCGAAGGCCAAAGACTTGCCTGACAACGGCCGCAAAGTGCTGGGCTTTTATGGTAGTTTGTCTGAATGGTTAGATTACGACTTAATTGCCCAAGTCGCAGACCAAGCACCTGACTGGGATCTGGTTTTCATCGGCCCCAACGAACTCAGTGACAATCCGCTACCTCAAAGAAGTAACGTTTACTATCTCGGCCCAAGAGCTCATCACACTTTGCCAAGCTACTCTCAACACTGGGACGCAAGCTGGTTGCCCTTTGTTAATAACGCTCAAATCAAAGCGTGTAACCCCCTCAAGCTTCTTGAGTATTTGGCAACGGGAACCCCCGTTATTAGCACGTCGTTTCCTGCATTAATGCCGTACAAGCATATGCTCCACATAGTTCAAAATGT
The DNA here is from genome assembly GCF_030248655.1 of Vibrio sp. D431a. Taxonomy (NCBI): domain Bacteria; kingdom Pseudomonadati; phylum Pseudomonadota; class Gammaproteobacteria; order Vibrionales; family Vibrionaceae; genus Vibrio; species Vibrio sp. D431a. Next base: position 25,311 of record NZ_JAHGAP010000016.1, read on the forward strand.
CGAAGATGTATGCGCCAGTCTCGATCACCTGATACCACCCCCGGCAAACTCAAAGCAATATGTTCAACAGCAAAGCTGGGAAGCAAGAGCCACCCAAGTTGAGAAATTAGTGAGGACGCTATGAACGATTTGAGAGAGAACCTTAGTGTATTACTACATGGCGCTTGGCGACGTCGTTACATGATCGTTATACCAATGCTTGTCTTACCGGTGCTGGGTTTCATCGTAAGTAAGCTGGTTCCGACGACTTATGTTGCTCATACCAGCATGCTTATTCAAGAGACAGCGAAAATGAACCCGTTCCTTCAAGACCTTGCCGTCTCAACAATGCTTAAAGACCGATTGAGCGCACTCAGTACTCTGCTAAAAAGCCGACACGTTTTGTATTCTGTCGCAAAAGAACAATCGCTGATCAATGACGAGATGAGTGCAAAAGAGCAAGAGTTCATCATAAAAGATCTTGCGTCGCGCCTGTCTGTTCAGCCACTCGGTAAAGACTTCATTCAAATTCAATTGCAAAGTGGTAAATCAGAAGGAATGGAGTCGATGCTGCTCTCTGTCAGAGAGCATTTTGTCGAACAGCTTTTGGCTCCTGAGCGTTCTTCGATTAAAGATTCGAGCCATTTTTTGACTATCCACATCAACAAACGCAGGGAAGAACTAGACAAGGCAGAGCAAGCCTTTGCAGAATATAAAAATACTTACTCAGACGCGACGCCCGAAATGCAAGCTCAAAGCCTTACTCGCCTTGCTAGCCTCAAACAAACGCTAGCCGAAAAGGAGGCGGAGCTTGCTGGTGTTTCACGAAGTCTAGGCAGTTTGGATCAACAACTATCCAAAACGAACCCGGTTATCGGTAAACTGGAAGAGCAAATCATCGACATTCGTAGTGAACTTACCCTGCTTCGCGCTAAATACACAGAGGCGCATAGTTTGGTGCAAGGTAAGTTGCGAGAATTAAACCGGTTGGAGCAGGAACGCTCGGTACTCTTGAACTCTAAACAACCAGAACTAAACAGTGCTCAACTATGGGATATCGCGAGCAATACCACAGTAAACAGTCTTGGCGAAGCACAGCCTCTACTTGTCTCCCAACTACATCAATTACAAATGATGCGCGGACGTTTTGAAGCACTTACGGAAGAAACCAACAGCTTGCGAGACATGATCCAAGAATTAGAGCGAAATGCGCACCAATTTGGGAGCACAGCAACAGAAATCAACCGCTTAGCTCGTGACGTCGCAGTGAAGAGAGAAATGTATGATGAACTCGTCGAACGCTATGAGATGGCCCAACTAACGGGTTCTTTGGGAGAGTTTGAAGAGAATAAGCGCGTAAAAATCATTGATGAACCGTTCACGCCAACGATTCCAACTAACTTACCTAGTTTTGTATTTGTCATTTTAGGATTTATTGGTGGCGCTGGTTTAGGCATTGGATTAGCGACGATACTAGAGTTAGCCGATAACTCTATCCGCTCTAAAAGAGCATTAGAAAAACACCTTGGTGTTCCTGTCATCACCACTTTACCTAACGTAGTGTACGGAAACTAACCGCCATAAGAACTCATTTACAAGCACTCGGTCGGCGAGTGCTTTTCTTTTACTACTGCCTTATACAGCCTCATAGCATGTCCACTAATATGAATCTCAAATTGAGAATAAACATAAAGCCTCACAAACATCAATATTAACTTATTGTTTTTAAATGATTAATTTTTTGGCACGCAGTCTGCAATTCCTAAATAAACAAAGAACTCAACGAGGGTTTGAAAATGGAATTCAGACAAAAACACAATAACACTAAGCACAGCAAAAAAGTGATATTACACGTCGTGCAACACTTAGCTCCTGGTGGTTTAGAAACGCTCGTACTAGAAATGCTTCGTTTTGCGCAGCCCAACCATTCCGTTTTTGTCGTGAGCTTAGAAGGAAGCAAAGAACATGCACTACAAGGCTGGCAAAAACTATTGTCCTACCAAGGCCAACTGCACTTTCTTAATAAGAAACCTGGATTCAGCGGAAAAACCATCAGTACGCTGACTTCCATGCTCAAAGGACTTAAGCCTGATGTGGTCCACACTCACCATATCGGACCACTCTTATATGGTGGGATTGCGGCACGTTTAGCGCACGTACCTGTAGTTATTCATACCGAACACGACGCATGGCACCTTAATAACAAAAAATCAGCTCGACTGCAGTCCCTTTTGCTAACGATGATTCGCCCGCAAGTAGTTGCCGATGCTAACTTTGTCGCCGAACAAATCCAGACAAAACTGAATTACCGCAAAGTCTGCACCATACATAATGGGATCGATTGCCAGAAATTTCAAAGCGGTAACCAAGCAACCAAGAGAAACTTGTTTGGGCTTCCAGCCAACAAAACCGTGATTGGAGTGGCTGGACGTTTAGAAGCAGTTAAAGGCCATAAAGTGCTTATCGAAGCCTTTTCTCATCTTGCGCCAAACACACACCTAGCCATTGCTGGAGATGGTTCTCAGCGAGCTAAATTGGAAGCACAAGTTAGAACGTTAAAACTTGAAGATCGAGTAACCTTTTTAGGTTTGGTGGACGATATGCCCAGCTTTTACCAAAGCCTAGATTTGTTTTGCTTACCATCACTTAAAGAGGGCTTTCCTCTCTCAACCCTCGAGGCTCAAGCATGTGACATTCCTTGCGTCGCGACGGATGTTGGCGGCGTGAAAGAGACGCTCTGTCCGAACAACAGCACACTGGTTGAAGCAAATCGCGTGTTTTCGTTGGCCGAAGCGTTATCACAGCAACTGGAATCATCACGCCATTCTCCTCGAACTTTTATTCTCAAACACTTTGATATCAGAGACATGGTGAGTCGCTACTCACGTTTGGCCAAGGAGGCTAGCTATGAATGATTTACTTTGGATTATAGGGTTTGGTTTATCCGCGTTTTTGATTGTCTATCATCACGTTGGGTATCCACTGCTCCTTAAGTGGCTTCCTTTAAAACAGCAAGACGAAACCAAAGCACCATTTGTAAAGCGAGCTTACAAAGCCTCCAAAACAGACAGCCAGCTACCCTCTATTACTGTCATCGTGCCCGCCTACAATGAAGAACAATGGATAGCAGAGAAGATCCGTAACCTTGCGAGCCTAGATTACCCAAGGGATAAGTTAAGAGTAGTGATCGCATGTGATGGCTGCACAGATAACACAGCCGAGATTGCTCAAGCGACAATTCAAGAAGCAATCTGCTCTGATACTCTGTTCATTATTAATGATCACCAAATCAATCGCGGTAAAGTTGCCCTACTAAACGAAGAAATGCGTCATGTTAGCTCGGACATTACCGCACTGAGTGACACGTCGGCATTGATTTCTTGCGATTCTCTGTTGCTAGCTAGTCAGCATTATCAAAATGAGAACGTAGGAGTGGTTAACGCAACATATCAAATAATGAGTACTGATAACCAAGGTGAAGCGGCGTATTGGCGATACCAGTCTCGAGTAAAGCATCAAGAATCCTTGTTAGGTTCAACGATTGGTTCCCACGGTGCGTTTTACACTTTCAGAACCCACTTATTTGAACCACTGGAAGTCAGCACCATTAATGACGATTTTATTCTCCCTATGAGAATCGTTTTGCGAGGCTATAGCGCTATTTACGAGCCAAACATGCTGGCTCTTGAACTAGAACAGAGCTCAGACAACGCAGATTTCAAGCGGCGCCTAAGAATTTCAGCGGGTAACATGCAGCAGATCATGCAATTAAAGCAATTACTGCTACCTCGTTATCGTGGCACTGCCTTTGCATTTCTATCGGGAAAGGTTCTGCGCTTAGCAACACCCTATTTGATGATTGTTTGCTTTATTTGCTCACTACTACTGGCACACAATCCACTGTTTCAAGTAATGCTGTTCGCACAAGTTGGCATTTACAGCATCGCGCTTATCACTTACTTGATGCCAGCACTTAACACAATTAAACCTTTTAAGCTGATTAGTTACATCGTCATTGGTCATCTCGCCAACTTTATCGGCGGTATGAAATATTTACTCGGAATGGAAAATGGACGTTGGAAACGCGTCAACCAATAAGGAAAGCATCATGAAAAACTCACGCTACGATTCAAATGTATGCCACGCGAAAAGAACGTTTGATGTACTGGTTGCAATGCTTATTTTGGTCGTCACTGCACCACTTTTCCCATTTATCGCGCTAGCGATCAAAACCACATCGAAAGGCCCTGTGATTTATCGCCAATTGCGAGTAGGACGCTGCACACCAGAAAAAATGGATCTTTTTCAAATCATGAAGTTTCGCACCATGTATATTGATGCAGAGCAACGCTCTGGCGCAGTATGGGCAACTGAAAATGATCCCCGCATCACGCCAGTAGGACGCTTTTTACGCAAAACGCGTTTAGATGAACTACCTCAACTGTTTAATGTGTTGAGAGGTGAAATGTCGATGATTGGGCCGCGCCCAGAACGCCCAGCTTTCTACCAGAAATTAGAAGATGAAATCCCCTATTTTGTAGAGCGCACATATGGCGTGTTACCGGGTATCACAGGCTTAGCTCAGGTTAACCAAGGCTATGATGCATGCATTGAAGATGTAAGACGCAAAGTTGGGTTTGACCACAGTTACGCACTAAGCTTAGGTTCGTTTTACTCTTGGATTTCAATGGACCTTTCAATCATGAGCAAAACATTCGTTGTGATGATTGACGGACGAGGTCAATAACTTCCGGTTCTGGTAACGGTCACTCTTGCCACTGGCGTCGCATCTTTTCTATCGTCGCTGGTGGCACATCATGAATGCTTTGATACGCTCCGTGGCACACTTTAATTTCCACCTCGATGCGCTTCTTCATGCAGTAGTCCATGTAACGCTTCATCTCCCAATGTCGAACAAACGTATTGCTGACAATCACGACTCTCCCTTTGTTCAACCACTTTCTAGTTTGCTGAAAACACCACTCATGCGCTTGAGGTAATTGAACTGGTTCAAAGTGATAATCACCTTCATCATTTTCAAAATACATGTCAGCTTCAAAATGCTTAGCACCAAGCTCTATCGCTAGTTGTTTTGCTAAGGTTGTTTTACCTGAACCCGGAAGTCCACGAATAAGAATGAGTTTAGCCAGTGACATAATGCAGTTTAATGAGGTGGGAATAAGCCTAAACTGTAACGAAATTATTGGAAAAGAAAAGTAGAAATAAAAAATGCCGAGCACATTAGGCTCGGCATTTAAACTCAATCATGGATCGCGTTGTATTTATTTGTAAGCTGGCAGTTCAGTTCTTAACCCTTTCACCAAACTGACACACATCAACAGCAGAACAAAAGTAAACGGTAATCCTGTTGCAACAACGCCTGATTGCAATGCTTGCAGGGCTTCTTTACCACCAACCCAAAGCATTACGGCTGCAATTGCACCTTCAATACACGCCCAGAAAATGCGTTGCGGTACTGGTGCATCAATCTTACCACCGGCGGTAATACTATCGATAACCAGCGAGCCAGAGTCTGACGATGTAATAAAGAATACCAGAATCAGCACGATAGAAAGCATTGAAATCACTGAGCTATACGGAAGCGCATCGTAAACATGGAACAGAGTCAATGAAATATCAGTTAGGCCATTTGCACCTAGCTCACCAACTTTATTCACCACTTGGTCAAGCGCGATACCACCAAACACAGACATCCAAATCAAAGTAACAACTGTAGGAATAACGATGACTGCGAATAAGAATTCTCGAACCGTACGACCTTTAGACACACGCGCGATAAACATACCAACAAACGGTGACCAAGATACCCACCAAGCCCAGTAGAATACCGTCCAGCCGTGCATCCAAGTTTCATCTTCACGACCGTGAGGGTTACTCAATGGAATAATATTTTCAATGTAAGCCATTGTTGTGTCGCGTAGCGAGCTCCACGCCGTATCAAACGTGATGAAGGTAATGAAAATAAGCAGCGCAAACGCAACCACCATATTGACGTTACTCAGTAGCTTAACACCACCATCAATACCACGAATCACTGATAGCACCGCGATAAAGGTAACGAAGGTGATCACAATCATTTGTGTACCAATGCCACCTTCTAGACCAAAGACATGATTAATACCACTGGTCGCCTGCTGAGCACCCAGACCTAGCGACGTTGCAAGACCAAATAGCGTCGACAAAACGGCAAGGATATCAATAACGTGACCTAACCAGCCCCATGCACGGTCACCAAAAATTGGATAGAACGCCGCGCGCAATGAAAGTGGTAAACCTTTGTTAAATGCAAAAAACGCTAATGCTAGTGCAACGAGTGCGTAAATACTCCAACCATGCACACCCCAGTGGAACATAGTGGCACCCATCGCGAGGGATTTTGCTTCTTCGGTGTATGGTACTGCGTTCAGTGGCATTCCCCACCAATCAGTGAAATACGCGGTCGGCTCAGCCACACTCCAGAACAGAAGACCAATACCCATACCCGCGGCGAAAAGCATCGACAACCAAGAAACGGTTGAGTGATCCGGCGTTGCTTCTTTGCCTCCTAAGCGGATTTTACCTAGCGGAGAAAAAAGAAGAGCAACGGCGAACAATAAGAAGAAGTTTGTCGACCACATAAAGAACGCATCAAACTGTTCGATAATTCCGTTTTTTAGACCGTTTAATACGTCACGAGCAGTGGTTGGCTCAACAAGAAGAAGTGAAATCAGGCAGAAAACAACGAGCCCCGCACTAATGCCAAAAACCGGGTTATGTATATCGAATCCCCACTTTTGAACGTTATCCTGTCCAACCTGATAATCGGTTGTATCAATACTATATTTTTTAAATGCATTATCCATAAATACAAATTTAACGTGAATTTGAAACGCCCCTCAGGTGAGAAGAACTCCAATACCGCCCTCCATTAATTTGAACTCTAAAGTTTTAAAGCGGGACGAATTTTAGCAGCAATCACATATTTTTGCAAAAAGTCGTGATTTATTGCATTTTAAGCTCAATTCAAGACAGATGAAGGGGAAATAATATCAACACAAAAATTATGAGGTCTAACGATTGATTTTGTCGTAGGTTGTAGACTAGAAAAGACACAAGAAATACTTAAGTTCATAGCCAGTCACTGCGCAAATAGAGAAGACCTGCGCTGATTTGGTTTCACAATTAACGACGAAACCAAATCAGCAAACCTTTCATCCAGCGAGCGTTATAAGAAATGGAAGGTGATGTTCCCTGTTACGCTGCTAACGGTATCGCTATCGCCTTCAATATCCACGCCAAACGCTTGATAACTCGCGCCCACAGACACATTGTCAAGCAAGAAGTATTCGGCACCAACACCATACATGTAAGAGACGCCATCATCTTTGTCTAAGTTTCTCAGTCCGCCGTCATAATCAACGTTGAATGCATTGATGCCGCCTTTTGCGTAAACGTGTAACGGGCCGAAGTCGATACTAGGTTTCGCCGCTAAATAGAATGAATCAAAATCAGCACTACCCCTGCTGCCACTCAAAGATAAATCCACTTTGCCGTGATTAAAGTAGCCTGCTTCAATGCCAATGAACGGCAAAATACCAGTACCGACATGAATACCGTAGGTTGTATCATTTTCGCTGTCGATATCGGACTGACCAATTTGGCCACCAGCGTAAATCCAAGAGTCAGCCATTGCTGACGTTGAGCACAACGTTAGAGCGAATAACGAGAGTGTTTTTTTCATACTATCCCTTCCTGATCGATTCCTAAGCGAAACATTACGCAAATATGCGCATTTAATCGCCACTATATATTGGAAAGCATAGGCATTTTAAGACTTTAAAAGTGAATAATTTATGTTCAACTTTTGTTTTGTGACTTCCAGACAAAAAAACACCGACATAAAGCCGGTGTGTTTCATATGGTGTTAGAAAGCTTGACGCTTATAGGAAATGTAGTGTTGCGTTAACAGAGAACGTGCTGATATCGTCTTTACCAGCAGTGTAGTTCATGTAGCTAGCACCAACAGACATCGGGCCAAAAATGAAGTACTCAGCACCCACACCGTACATTAGGTCCAAATCGTCATCGTCTTTGCCGCCTTTCACTTTTTTGTCCCACTGATGGAAACCACCTTTTGCGTACACGTGTAGCGGACCGAAGTCGATGCTTGGCTTAAGTGCTGCGTAGTAAGAAGTTAGCTTAGTGTCTTGACCATTTACGTTGAACTCACCGTGTTGTGTTACACCAGCTTCAACACCAATGATAGGTAGAATGCCTGTACCAACGTGAACAGAGTATGATGTGTCCGTCTCACCTTTGTAGTCAGACTGACCTACTGTTGCACCACCGTAAATCCAAGAATCCGCCATTGCCGCAGAAGATGCGCCAAGTAGCGCCACTGCTAATAGAGTTTTTTTCATCATCTACCTTTACTCTTTATTATTCCCACGTCTGCATAACTCAGTCGTTGGTACTACAAATAAAGGGAGGCGAACTATTGCCTCCCAGAACTAAAAAATAATGCTTATTGAGTTACTAGCAATTAGTGTACCAGCAACTTCTTAAGCGATAATTACAAATCTGACACTATTTTACTGGTTGATTAGCAAGCATCAATCGCGTTTTTGACTCGTTTATCAGAAACAGGATAAGGAGTGCCTAATTGTTGAGCAAAGTAACTCACGCGAAGTTCTTCAATCATCCAACGCACTTCTTTTACATTTTCAGGAATGGCCACACCTTTCGGGATCTTGTTCAGCAACTCTTTATAGTCTTGAGTCACAGATTCAATCTTCAGCATATGTAAACGATCTTTGTTTGGATCGATAGGCAACTTCTCCATACGGCGCTCTATCGCACGCATGTAGCGAAGAATATCCGGCAAGCGTTTCCAGCCACATTCCGTGGCAAAGCCTTTGAAGATCAAGCCTTCAATTTGTGCTTTGATATCGGACAGAGCAAACGCCATTGTGAAGTCGATCTTGCCTTTTAGCTTCTTATTGATGCTAAACGCCGTGGTCAGAATAGTCTCAACCTGTTGAGCGATCTCTACAACGGTGTCACCCAATTCAGCACGAACGTGTTCTTTCAACGCTTCGAACTTCTCTGGCTCCCAAACTAAACCACCCTGCTCTTCAATAAGCTTATCGACACCGCAGGCAATGCAGTCATCTATCAGATCAAGCACTTTGCCGTAAGGGTTAAAATACAACCCCAACTTCGATTTGTTCGGTAAGTTAGCGTGCAAATATTTAATTGGAGACGGCACATTCAACAAAATCAAACGACGCTGACCAGCACGCATTGCCGTTATCTGCTCGTACTCCGTTTCGTAGAGTTTGATTTCAACGCTGTCTTTGGTATCAACAAGCGCCGGATACGCTTTTACATCGTAGCCGCCACGTTTTTGTTGATACACTTTCGGCAATTCGCCAAAACTCCACGTATGCAGACCTTGCTGTTCGATATCGTCATCCGCAACTTTGGAAAGCGTTTCTTGAACTTTGTCTTTCAAACTTTCTTTCAGTTCATGAAGGTCTTTGTTTTCCTTCAGTTTGCGATTTCGATGATCAACCGCGCGGAACGTGACTTTCAAGTGCTCAGGTACTTGTTCCAAGTTCCAGTCTTCACGCAGTACCTCTACGCCCGTCATGCGTCGCAACTCTTTCTCTAATGAGTCTAACAGCGGCGCTTCCATTGGCGTAACGCGTGCTAAGAATGCATCGGCATAGTTTGGCGCAGGCACAAAGTTCTTACGAATTGTCTTTGGCAACGATTTAATCAAGCTGACCACAAGCTCATGGCGCAAACCAGGGATTTGCCAATCAAAGCCCGCTGGTTCAACTTGGTTCAAAATCGGCAACGGCAAATGCACTGTGACACCGTCACTATCATCGCCTGGTTCAAATTGGTAACTCAATTTGAGCTTCAAACCATTTTGATGCCAGAAGTTCGGGTAATCCAAATCGGTCACATGGCTAGCATCACCCTTGAACAGCATCTCTTTTTCAAAGTTCAGCAGTTCCGGGTTTTCTTTAGATGCTTTTTTCCACCACGTATCGAAATGCTTACCAGACACCACTTCGGTGCCAACGCGTTGGTCATAGAAATCAAACAGCTCATCATCATCCACCAAGATGTCACGACGACGAGATTTGTGTTCAAGCTCTTCCACTTCTTGCAGAAGCTTACGGTTTTGCTTAAAGAACGCGTGTTTGGTTTCCCATTCACCCTCAACCAATGCACTACGAATGAAGATTTCGCGACTTACGATCGAATCGATACTGCCGTAGTTGACCAAGCGTTTCGGTACGATTGGTACGCCGTAAAGCATCACTTTTTCGTGCGCCATCACCGCAGCACGTTTCTTCGACCAATGCGGTTCGCTGTAACTGCGCTTAATAAGGTGTTTAGCTAACGGCTCAATCCATTCTGGCTGAATCTTGGCAATAATGCGGCCCCAAAGTTTCGAGGTTTCCACCAGCTCGGCTGACATAATCCATTTAGGTTGTTTCTTGAATAGACCTGATGCAGGGAAGATATGGAAACGAGCATTACGCGCGCCTTGATATTCATTCTTTTCTTGGTCTTTCATGCCGATGTGCGACAGCAAACCAACCAAAATGGCACTGTGTACGCCATGGTAAGAAGCGGGCTCATCGTTAAGCTTGAACTCCATCTCACGCATCGACTGATGAATTTGGAAGTACACGTCTTGCCACTCGCGAACGCGCAAGTAGTTCAAATAGTCTTGCTTACACTGTTTGCGGAACTGATTGCTAGACAAGGCTTTTTGCTGCTTTTGGATGTATTCCCACAAATTCACAAATGTCAGGAAGTCCGACTCTTCATGGAAGAAGCGACGATGTTTATCGTCTGACGATTGTTGTTTGTCGGAAGGACGTTCGCGTGGATCTTGAATCGACAAGGCAGCTGCGATGATCATCACTTCTTTAAGCGCACCATATTTTGGCGCTTCCAATACCATACGCGCCAAGCGCGGATCGATTGGCAAACGCGCTAATTGGCGACCAATGGAAGTCAGGCGTTTTTTCGGATCTTTTACCTCAGAGTTAATCGCACCAAGCTCTTCCAGCAAACGCACGCCGTCTTGGATGTTACGTTTATCCGGTGCTTCCACAAACGGAAACGCTTGAATATCACCCAAACCAAGTGCCGTCATTTGCAAGATAACCGACGCTAGATTGGTACGTAGGATTTCAGGATCAGTAAACTCTGGGCGTGACTCAAAATCTTCCTCTGAGTACAGACGAATACAGATACCCTCTTCCACACGACCACAACGACCTTTACGCTGGTTCGCACTCGCCTGAGAAACTGGCTCGATTGGAAGACGCTGAACCTTAGTACGGTAACTGTATCGACTGATACGCGCCGTACCCGGGTCGATAACGTACTTAATGCCCGGAACAGTTAGCGAGGTTTCTGCCACGTTGGTTGCCAGTACAATTCGGCGACCAGTGTGAGGTTGGAAAATCTTATTCTGCTCACCTGCCGACAAACGCGCGTAAAGCGGCACAATTTCCGTGCTCTTCAGATTACGTTTGGACAATGCATCTGCGGTATCACGGATTTCACGTTCACCGTTCATGAAAATCAGGATGTCACCTAAACCTTCATCGCACAGTTCATCTACCGCTTCGAAGATGCCTTCAAGCTGGTCACGATCATTGTCGTCATCACCGCTTAGTGGGCGGTAACGTGTTTCTACCGGGTAAGTACGACCCGATACTTCAATGATTGGTGCATTGTTGAAGTGTTTTGAGAAGCGTTCTGGGTCGATGGTTGCCGACGTGATGATCACTTTCAAATCAGGACGACGTGGCAGCAACTCTTTCAAGTAACCCAAGATGAAATCGATGTTGAGGCTGCGCTCGTGCGCTTCATCGATAATGATGGTGTCGTATTGATTCAAGAAACGGTCATGCTGAATTTCAGCCAACAAGATACCGTCCGTCATCAATTTGATTTGGGTATTTTCAGAGATCTGATCGTTGAATCGAACCTTGTAACCAACAAACTCACCAAGCTTGGTTTCCATCTCTTCGGCAATACGGTTAGCAACCGAACGCGCTGCAAGACGACGAGGCTGAGTATGACCAATCAGACCAAATTTACCGCGACCAAGCTCAGCACAGATTTTTGGTAGCTGAGTGGTTTTACCAGAACCGGTTTCACCCGCGACGATAACCACTTGGTTTTCTTCGATCGCTTTCGCAATATCGTCACGTTTTTGGCTTACAGGCAGGATTTCTGGGTACTCAATCGTTGGTTTGTAGTTGCTGCGCTGCTCTGCAACCATCATGGATTTTGCGATGTCTAATGCGATTTCGTCGAACACAGCATTACGCGCTGCGTCCTTCTTAATTTTGCTTGCACCAGAAATACGTTTACTCAAGCGGAAACGGTCGCGCATCATGCACTGATTCAGCGCTTTACGCAGAGATGCAGCACTATTCACTTGAGCCTGAGGTGTTTGAGCTTGTTTCGCTGTCGCTTTTTGCGCACCATTTGACGGTGTCGCTTGCTCTTCAGCTAGATTCTTTTTTGGGGGCTGTGACGAAGTCAAAGCGTTTCCTATTCTTTTCATTACAAAAACTGCGCGGATTGTATCACACAAGATCTGTAACAAGATAACCGAAAGCTCATTCAATTTTTTCGAACATGTTCAGCGAATCGCTAGGCTTTTGAACTCACTTACGTTGCTTATAATGGCTCCCATAGTCGAAAGCACTTATTTAAGGAATAACCATTATGTCTCGTGTACTAGCTCTAAAATCAAGCATCCTTGGCGATTACTCTCAATCAAACAAATTGGTTGAAGACTTCATCAAAAATGTAGACCAAGACAAGCTTACTGTTCGTGATTTGGCTGCAAACCCACTACCTGTTTTGGACTTCGCCGTTGCGACTGCACTGCGCGCTACGGAAGATCTTTCACAAGAACAGCAAGCGGTAGTCGACTTGTCTGACACCCTTATTGAAGAAGTAAAGGCCGCAGACACTTTGGTTATTGCCGCTCCAATGTACAACTTCACCATCCCGACTCAGCTTAAAAACTGGATTGATTTGATTGCTCGTGCAGGCGTGACATTCAAATACACAGAAAACGGCGTTCAAGGTTTGATTGAAGGTAAAAAGGCGATTGTAGTAACGACTCGTGGTGGTATTCATAAAGATTCACCAACTGACAACGTTACGCCATACCTACGCACTGTACTGGGTTTTGTAGGAATCACTGATGTAGAATTTGTTTACGCAGAAGCGCTAAACATGGGTGAAGATGCGGCTGCAAAAGGCATTTCAGAAGCGCAAAGCCAACTTGCAACAATGGCGTAAGTTAGAATAAACCAGAATACAAAAGGGATTGGTTCGCGCCAATCCCTTTTTGGATCCTGATGCCTTGAACGTATTTATAGGGTCTCTTACATCGTCAAAGACGATTCACTTTCTCCAAGTTGCGTATTGCATCGAGGTAGACTTTTTCTAAAGACCGCTCAGCTTCGCTTATCATATTCTCGATCATCGCATTAAACGCGGCATCGCTACGGATTTCTATATTGTCTCCCGCCTTAACGTCAAGAGAGTTGACGTACAACACCAACCATTCATCGCCCTCCAAGTGCCCTTCTCCGTGAATGGCAAAAAAGCGTTTGGCAAATTCAGCGTTGGTACAATTTATCGCTTCAATTTGAAGATTGAATGAGGAGTCGATACTCATGGTGCTTATGCCATCCGATTCATCAGATGCATCACAAACAGCCTTAACTCTGGCACGATATACGAAATTTCTCGTTGAAAGCAGCATAGTATTATTCATCATTACTCATAATGGGCGATAAATAAGTCAGTTGCAAATCCGACCTATATGCATCTCGCGATGCGCTAAAACTCGAACTGGAAATAAATAGTATTGTAGTTGCTCCCACCTTTAATTCGCCCAAACTGGGAAGCGCTTTCAAAAATCGCCGAGCGGTGATGCAATGAATAGCCCACCCACATATTGTTCCAGCTCTTTTGGTTGAAGAGATCGCCTACATTGACATCAAACGAGAAATCTAGGTAGTTGAGCAACTTGCTTGGTGTATAACCCTTGTCTTCCATTTCTGTGCCTTCAATATAGGTAATGCTATCAATGTATGACACACCTTCCGCTACACCAAATCGCCAAGTCGTAGGCCAATTAACCGTATAATAAGCCTTAATCGCCATGACGTATTCTGTGCTCGCAGACTGAACACTGGACGACCAGTGATGAACCAACCCTGGCGTTAAATAAATATCAAGAGGAAAACCAAACAGCTCATCCGTTAATGGATGCCCATAAAACAATGAAGTAAGTTGATTGTCGTATGGGTCTTTTTCTCTCTCAAAGCTAAATATTTCACCGATGTTCGAAGGCGTCGCCCAACCATGCGCAATACGTAGATATGCTTTATTGCTCAGTGTCGGTTTCGGAACTTTGCTTTTATCGTTGAAAAAGCCAAAACCGACAAACACTTCTCCCTGATATCGATCTTCTACAAGCTGACTGTTGTAGGCGTTATCATCTAAGCGAGTAACACTCGTCTCACCCAATAAATACAAATTTGAAGTTACATGGTAACGCGCTTTAATACCAAGATTGGTGTCAAGCCCAGCTCCAATTCTCTCGCCAGTAATATCCTTAAAGGAATAATATTCACTATTGAAATTAGCGTCTTTGTATCGAATCGTAATCGATGGCTCTAATTCCCAATCCCCAAATACATAATTGGCAGCAAGGCGGTAATTAGAGTGAAACTGGAGTTCGTCGTCCGCCATCAACTCTACTTCTGCGCGCCAATTGTCGTTAATGCTATAACGCACTTGCCCACCGAAATCGACTCTGTCCCCTTCATTAGCATTTTGTAGTGACATGGGAATATCGACAAATCTCAATCGCATGAGTGCGCTCGCACACCAGTCAGAATCACTCTCGTTATACAAAAAAGCGCCACCTTCAATGCCATTGATATACACATGTTCGTTTTCAAAGAACATCATTGGTACAAATGTACTCACCGTAGAGTCATTATCGGCGGTATAAAACGGAATCGATGCTGTGCGATACATCGCAGCAATCCCCCACGTTTGTTCTTCTGAACCATGCGCAGAAGAAACTGCCGCAGCTAAAGGTAAAGCGAGTGTTGTTAGAATTAATCTCTTCATGAGTTCGAAAAATGTTGGTTGAGAAGCAGGCAAACATCAATGATTTGCCATTAAAAGCTTATGTTCTGCTGATGATAGCCGTTACAATGGCAAATGTTGTCATCCTCGTGACAGTTTGAGTCCCAAGATCATATTAATATTGCACGACTAGGTGAGCTTGTTTGCGAATATTTTACCATCACAACAAGCGCTTAAACTCTAGCTTAGTTCTAAATCAAACATAATGAAGTAAAAAGTGAAAGCATCAGAACTCATCTCTACCTTGAATCATTTACCCGCAGATACAGACCCAGACATTGTGATGGGAGAAGCATGGCTGCCAGAGAGGTTGATAGGGACTCAACTCGATGGTGACATGTTGTTTTTGCACTTTGATAATGCACCAGAAGATGGTCAAGGTGACGAAGAAGGGCGTGGCTTCGTCGAACACGAAATCGACCTAATTAGAACTCGGCTTCAGCAAATTTTGGATGAAGACAGTGATAACGCGTCAAAAGCCGATGCGATGCTTGGTTTGTTCCTTATGGGACATGAACTTAGTAGCTCGCAAGTTATCGAAATATTAGAAGAAGAAGCTGACACATAAGGAGCCGTTTTGCCAGCATTGATGAACACGACTGAAATTTCTTCACTTCCTCTTGTCGTTGCAGGTCCGATCCTACGTAAAGTGACTGCAACTGAAATCAATATTTGGCTAGTCACCACCCAACGCTTGGAGGGTATGGTGCAAATTACGGATGAAAATGCCTCCATCCTTTATCAAGCCCCTTTAAGTGAACAAAAAGAACAGCTTCAAATCGGCCTCAATGCGTGGTGTTGCTTACTTAAATTAGAAGGCGAGTTTCCAACCCATCAAGCGTTACGCTATCAAATAAAAACGCAATATGGATTAGTGACGGAACTGCTCCCTCACCTGACTTATGAGCGAGATAATACGCCAAACTTGGGTATTGAGTTCCTCGTTAGTGAAAAAGCGGATTATCTCCTACATGGCTCTTGCCGTAATCCCCATCACTTCAGTGATGATACATTGGTCGCTGCGGATCATAAAATCGCGTCTCAATCCATTGAAGAAAGACCGGATATGCTCATCATGAGTGGTGATCAAATCTATGCAGACCATGTTGCAGGCCCCACTCTCGATGCCATTGAGCAAGTCATAGCTTTATTGGGTTTGCCAGGCGAAGAATTCGATCAAGCTCCGATAAAAAATACCAATGACCTCTACCAACACCCTGCTTGCTATTATGGTCGAGATAAATTGTTGCCCCATTATGTGAGTGATGACAGTTTACTAAGTAAGTTTTTTCCACACCGAGGGACACCAATATTCAGCGCCAAAGAGTGTGAGAATCACCTAATAAGCTTTGCTGAGTGCTTTGCAATGTACTTATTGGTTTGGTCTCCGACCTTGTGGAAGTTTGTTCGAACGGATCGTTTATTAGAAAACGAATTTACTGTCGGCGGAGAAGTTCTTGAACCGAAATGGCAGCAGCAATGGCGCGAAGAAAAAAAACAAATTGATAAATTCGTCGCAGGTCTGGACAAGGTTCAACGCTTACTCGCTCACATTCCAACCTATATGATCTTTGATGATCACGATGTCACCGACGATTGGAATCTCACCATAGGCTGGGAACAAGCCGCATACAGCAACACGTTTGCAAAACGCATTATCGGTAATAGCTTGATTGCTTACTGGCTTTGCCAAGGTTGGGGAAATGCGCCAGAAAAATTCAATGATGAATTTATGAGCCTCGCTCAACGCTTTATCGATGAGCGAACCTCGCAAACCCAAGATGCATTTATTCAATATTTGTATCGCTTTGAGAATTGGCACTACACCATTCCTACGACACCAAAAGTTGTCGTGCTAGATACACGAACCAGACGCTGGCGTTCTGAGTCTAAAATGAACAAACCTTCTGGCTTAATGGACTGGGAAGCGATGATTGAGTTCCATCAGGAGCTCGTGCATCAAGACAAGGTTGTTATTGTTTCTGCCGCGCCAATGTTTGGTGTGAAATTTATCGAAGCACTACAACGTGTGGTGACCATGCTTGGTAAACCATTGATGGTTGATGCTGAAAACTGGATGGCTCACCCCGGAAGTGCGAATACTCTTATTAGTATTTTCACACACACAAAGACACCAACTAACTTTGTTATTCTCTCTGGCGACGTGCACTACTCTTTTGCATACGATATTAAGCTCCGCTATCGAAAAAACAGTCCGAATATCTATCAAATCACCTGTAGTGGAATTAAAAATCAGTTCCCTACACAACTGCTCAATATGTGTGATGGCCTAGATAGACTGCTATACAGCCCTCGCTCACCTTTAAACTGGTTCACAAAACGTAAACGACTCAAGATTTACAAACGCGCACCAAGTACGCACAACTTTTATCGCTTGGTTAACCATAGTGCCATTGGTGAGCTACGCCTTGATGATGAAGGCAAACCAAGTCAAATTAGTATTCTGACGAGTGATGGTGACGAAGTTCATTTTCCACCGACACGTGCTGAAAGCTGAGTATCAATCCCAAAATGACTTGCCCTTTGTAAGAGGCAAGTCACCTTAAACTAACTCAGGAGTTTAGGTTTTTTGGGGAGAAAGTGGCCGTGCTTAAATGTCAACGGCGTGCTAAATTTGGTATCGCACCTTGAGATCTTCCGTATTTATTACCATGTTAACCAAATAAACAATAGCTCGGTGTTCATTATGTTTAATTCTCTCACATCATTATTTAAACAACTCATTGATGGCTCTGATTTAAGCCAAACCAACACACTTTCCCCTAACATGGCTATCGCGTGTTTGCTTTGTGAAGTTTCTGGTGCAGACCATAGTGTCGATGATAGAGAACAAGAAACAAAGCGCTCTTTATTGATGAAACTGCTTTCGTTAAATGAAGAAGAATCAAATACTTTGTTAGAGCAAGCGCAACAGAAAATAAAAGATTCCGCTTCGCTGTACGACTTTACCTCTCAACTAAGAGAACTGACTCAAGAAACTCGTTACAACTTAATCAAAAGCATGTGGGAAGTCGCTTACGCAGACGGCGAAATTGACCCGCTAGAAGACGCGGTGATCCGTAAAACAGCAGAGCTACTCTATGTTGATCACAGCGAGTTCATTCGAGCGAAGTTACAGTCTCAGTAAAGTGAGGAGATGAGTATATAAGTCGCTGGCTAACTCTAAGCTACCCCTAGGATGACAACAGATATCGCTTCTGTAGCCATAAAAAAACGCGCACTCTGCGCGTTTTTCAATAAGCCAACGACATTGTTATTAAAATACTGGTCAAGGTATGTGTTTAGCTCTTTCCACACTAAACAGACTGCATGACAAAACAACAATGGTTGGATGATAATTTAATTACAAGCTAGCTAGGTTCGAATAACTAAAACATGGTCAAAGCAAGCTTAGCTAAGTTGTATGCATCTACATAGCCAGAGTGTTGACGCCCTTCCCAGTCTATTCCTTTTGCTTCTTGAGCGGCTCGATGGCCTATACGTTTATCTTTAAGACGATTTTGAATACGGTAGAGTGTCGCTAAGTTGATGAACTCTGTGAACGGTGCTTCAATACCTTTTTGCTTACACTCTTCTAGAAGAATGAGGTCATCTCGCCCCCAAGATGCAAAGATTTTGTTGCGACCACCGAAGTTCTTAACCATGGATTTAAGCACTTCTTCTAGTGGGCGTCCTTGTTTTTCAATCTTACGTGGTGTGATGCCCGTTAACTCAGCGCAGAACAGAGACACTTCATCGTGTTCTGGTTTCACGTAGTATTGAGCACGCTTGACTATCTCACCTTTAGACAAATCTATTTCAGCTAACCCCACTTCGATAATTTCACCCGTGCTGCCGATGCCATTTTCGTTCCAGCAACACATTTCTAAATCGAAGCATACAATACGGTTATGGTTCATAGTTTGCCTTGGTTCCTAACATAAAAATTTAAAGCGTGCGATTCTATCGTAACACGGCGTAAAACTCGAATTTGTGCGCCCATTTAATCGCCGATCGACACATTATTACGGCCGTTTTTTTTACTCAAATAGAGTTGACTATCCATTTTGTGATACAAGCTCTCAGGATCTTCTTCTTTATGGATAACCGCACCGATACTCAACGTACAGATGATTGACGCATCACCATAATCAAAAGCCGTACTTGCCACAACACTCCGTAATTTTTCTAGGTAAGCTTCTAGCACTGCTCTATCAATGACTTTAGAAATAATACAAAACTCGTCACCACCAGCTCGGTAAAACTTATCTCCCGGTTTTAAATTAGCACTGACCAGCTTAGTGACATGTTGTAACGCTTCATCTCCACCTAAATGGCCGTGTTTGTCATTAATCACTTTGAAGTGGTCGATATCAAAACCAACCAAGGCGAAGTTAACACCTTTGTTTATCTGATTAAGCAAATGATCGTTGAATGCTCGGCGATTCAGTAGTTGAGTTAGAGGGTCTCGCTCTGCCATTCTTTTTAATTCAACGGTTTTGAGCTCCAACATGACCGCTAAGCGCTCTTTTTCTCGAGACTGTAAATTCACAATCCAACTGATCAAAAAGGCGATTACCAATCCGGCTAGCGTCGTGCCCGCTAAAATAGAACGCTCCCAAGCTGAGACTGCGTCAGAAAGCTTAAAGTCAATACGCCATTCACGGTTAGGCAGTTGAATGGTTCGGCTTATAACGGTTCCTCGAATGTTATCCCAGCTAGCACTTTGAAAGAGAACAGGGTCATCTGCTGCGTCGAATCCCAAGTCTTCTACGCGCACCGACATATCGAGCTCCGTCGCGGTTTTCGTAATCAAATCCTCAAAGTAAACCGTACTTCGGATAACGCCGGTCACTACTCCTAATAAATATTTGTTCTCGAAGTCGAACACTGGATGGAACACCAGCAACCCAGTCTTAGGTATGGACTTGTCATAACCATCTTGCAGTAAGCGAACTTTATCCGAGACATTCGCTCGCCCATTTTCGGAAATATCATCCAAGATTAAATCGAAGCGTTTGCGCGAAAAATAGAAACCCAATAGAGAAAGGTTTTCCGGTGTTCTTGGGTAGATATCCGACGCGATGAAAATTGGCTCATTGTGTTCAAAAATGTACCCGTAGGTTTTGGGACCATCTTTAGGAACGGTAAACGGTTGGAAGTTTGGAAATTTTTGACGGGTCTTTAAAATATGTTCATCAAGATCTTCGAATTCGACCTTTTGCATCCATTGAAGTCCAATGAGACTTCGCGAGCTGTTAATCACTTGTTCCGCATACATCGGAAACGATGGCCAATAGCTTCGCTCAATCGAATGGAAAAAGTTTGCGCCCGCACCAATGAACTTTAGATCATTCTCGACGTTTGCTTTAAGTGATTCTGCTTGTCGGTCGGCTAAAGTATCAAACGTAGTCTGTGTATACCGTTGCTGCATTGTATAAGCAGCACCAACTACACCAGCAGTGACACATAAAGTCGCCAAAAAAGCTAAAATAGAGTCTGAATGTCGTTTTATAAAGCTCTTATGAGCGGTGCTTTGTGTCATATCGTAATTTTTGATACTTCCGTAAGTTAAACTTCGGGATCTATTGAAATACTGCGTTAGCAATGCACAAACATCAAGCAACAACCTATATTGGGGAGTCTGATCGTCGATTTTTCACGCTGTTCGTACGGTATAGTCACGAATTATTACAGCCTTAAGCCTTGAATATGCTACCATCCGTCATCATTTTAATGTCTAAACTTGGTGCAAGATCGCAAAGACGATCGTTTTAGTGAACAAATATGAGCCAATACTGAGCACCAATAAATCAATAGAAAGAGAAAAAACGTCATGAACATTGATTTGAACCTAATTCCTCAAACGTTCGATATGCTTCACGCTGGCCTAACCGCATCGAGCGTTTTGCTTCTTCTAGTTGCAGTGTCGCGCAAATCAAAAGTGGTCGAGAAAGTGGTAGAAAAACCAGTCGAGAAAATCGTCGAGGTTGAGAAACCAGTTGAGAAGATCGTTGAAGTAGAAAAAGTAGTGGAAGTAGAGAAAGTCGTTGAAAAAGTGGTGGAAGTTGAATCAAAACTTGCAACCGCGTCAACGGACTCTGCAATGCAGCTGCTTTCTATCATGCAACAAGAAGCTCGCCTGATTGACTTCCTAAAAGAAGACCTAACGTCATTCTCTGATGAAGAAGTAGGCGCAGCCGCTCGCGTAATCCACACTGGCGGTCAGAAAGTACTGAACGACTACGTGACGCTAGCGCATGTTCGTAACGAAGACGAAGAAACTCGCATTACGGTTGAAGAAGGCTTCAACCCACAAGAAATCCGCCTAACTGGCAACGTAACAGGCAGCGCGCCATTCAACGGCACGCTAGTTCACAAAGGCTGGAAAGCAACATCAATGACGTTGCCTAAACTTGCTGAGAACTACGATGCTTCTGTGATCGCTCCAGCTGAGGTTGAGCTGTAATGGAACACATGAACCAAGAAAACCATTCTCAAGAAGCGTCTGTTGAAACTCAACAGACGCCTAAATTCAGTGTTGGTATCGACTTAGGTACAACACACTGTGTCATGTCTTTTGTTGATACACACAACGAGGACGCTCGCGTTGAAGTGATGCCTATCCCGCAGTTGACTGCGCCGGGCACGGTAGAGACTCGCAGCCAATTAGGATCTTTCCTATACCAGCCGCACGAGCACGAAATGAACCCGCAATCACGCGTTCTTCCGTGGTCGAGCGAGCCAAAAGCTCTGGTTGGTGCAATTGCACGTAACCTAGGTTCGAAAACGCCAATTCGCCTTGTTGCAAGTGCAAAATCTTGGCTTTGCCATGCTGGTGTGAACCGTCGTGATGCTTTCCTACCAGCAGGTAGCCCAGAAGAAGTGGAAAAAGTATCCCCTCTTCGTGCGACAGAGCTTTACCTAGAGCACCTAAAAGACGCTTGGAATCACACCAATCCAAATCACAACCTTGCCGATCAAGACGTAACTATTACAGTTCCTGCTTCTTTTGACCCTGCTGCTCGCGATCTAACAGCAGAAGCAGCACGCAACGTTGGTTTTGTGCACCTAACGCTTCTAGAAGAGCCACAAGCTGCGCTTTACAACTGGATCGATAACAGCGACGACAAATGGCGCGACGAAGTTGAAGTTGGCGACATCGTGCTTGTGGTCGATATCGGTGGTGGTACAACCGACCTTTCTTTGGTTGAAGTAACTGAAGACGATGGCAACCTAACTCTGAACCGCATCGCGGTAGGTGAACACATCCTACTTGGCGGTGACAACATGGATCTTGCACTTGCGTACCGCTTGAAGATGAAGCTAGCGCAAGAAGGCAAAGAGCTACAGCCATGGCAAGTTCAGGCGATGACGCACGCATGTCGTGACGCGAAAGAAGCGCTATTGAACGACAGCGAACTTCAGTCAGTGCCAATCGTAGTACCAAGCCGTGGTTCTAAATTGCTTGGCGCAACGCTGAAAACAGAACTGACTCAAGAAGAAGTACAACAAACACTGGTTGACGGCTTCTTCCCTCAAGTTGCGATTACTGACCACCCTGTTCAACGTAACCGTGGTGCACTAACGCAAATGGGTCTGCCTTACGCACAAGATGCAGGCATCACTCGTCACATTGCTGCATTCTTGTCTAAGCAAGCTAATGCCCTTTCTGCTTCAGGAAATGGCGCAGAAGCAGCAGCTCAAGATTTCAATCCATTCGCTAACATGCCTGGTATGCCAGGTGCGGATGCAGCGCAATCAGCTGACTTCATCAAGCCAACCGCAATCCTATTCAACGGTGGTGTTCTGAAATCGAAACTTCTAGCAACTCGTCTAGAAGACACGATCAACGAATGGCTAATTGAAGCAGATGCTGAAATGGCAAAACGCCTAACAGGTGTAGATCTAGACCTTGCGGTTGCTAGCGGTGCGGCTTACTACGGCTCTGTACGTCGTGGACAAGGCGTTCGTATCCGTGGTGGTATTGCTTCGGCGTACTATGTGGGTATCGAAAGTGCGATGCCAGCGATTCCGGGCATGGCGCCTCCAATGGAAGCACTTTGTGTTGCACCATTTGGTATGGAAGAAGGTTCAAGCGTTGACGTACCAAGCCAAGAGTTTGGTTTGATCATTGGTCAACCGGTTAACTTCCAATTCTTCGGCTCAACCGTTCGTCGTGATGACCTAGCAGGTACTCACCTAGACTACTGGGCACCAGAAGAGCTTGAAGAGCTTCCAGAAATCCAAGTAACGCTGCCTGTATCTGAAGGTCGTCGTGAAGGTGAAGTGGTTCCAGTAACCCTAGCCTCTCGCGTCACAGAGCTTGGTACGCTTTACTTAGAAGCCATTGCCGCTGATAACGGTCAAAAATGGCATGTTGAGTTCGATGTGCGCGAAGACGCGAAAAGCAACTCAAACGAAGAAGAATAAATAGAAATCAAACGGCATCCAATCGGGTGCCGTTTTTAAATACACGAAGGTTTGTATGGCATCTCCTCGTTTTCTTGTTGGTATTGACCTTGGCACCACAAACACTGTGGTGGCGTATTGTGAAATCACCGACAACCTTGAACAATCCGAAGTATCCCTATTCGACATCGACCAATTGATTGGTCCGGGTGAAGTGGTTCGTAAACCATTGCTGCCCTCTTTTCGCTATCACCCAGCGGTTGGTCAAATCTCCCCTTCTGACCTAACACTCCCTTGGGAAAACGAACCTGTATCTGGCGACATTAGTAATGTGATCGTGGGTGAATGGGCTCGTGAATTAGGCGCTAAGGTGGAAGGACGTCAGGTATCCAGTGCTAAAAGCTGGCTATCGCACCAAGCAGTGGATCGTAGCTCAGACATTCTTCCTTGGGCTGGTGCACAAGATGTAGATAAAGTATCTCCCGTCATTGCCAGCGCAAGCTACCTCAACCACATTCGTCAAGCATGGAACTACCGTCACCCTAGCAATAAGTTAGAAGACCAAGATGTGGTTGTGACCGTTCCAGCATCGTTCGATGAAACCGCTCGTAAGCTCACGCTTGAAGCCGCGGAGTTGGCAGGCTTAAAGAAAATCGTCCTGCTCGAAGAACCACAAGCCGTATGTTACGACTGGTACGCACGCCACCAGCAAACCGCAGCTGATGAACTCAAAGAGTTACCGCTGATTCTGGTGTGTGATGTGGGCGGTGGTACTACCGACTTGAGCTTGATTGAAGCCAGTTTCTCTTCTCAAGATGAACTAGCCCTTGATCGTATTGGTGTTGGCGAACACTTAATGCTGGGCGGTGACAACCTCGACTTAGCATTAGCGCACCTTGCGGAGAGCCGCCTTTCTCAAAATAAAGGGGAACAAAGTAAGAAGCTCACTGCTGCAAGCCTGACTAAGCTGATTCAGCAAACTCGCAAAGCGAAAGAAAACTTGCTTTCAGCGAGTGCACCTGAAGAAGTGAAGATCACCATGCTGGGCAGCGGCTCGAAACTTCTTGGCGGAACAAAGAGTATTGGGCTGAGCAAACAAGAAGTGCACCAAATCGCTTTGGATGGCTTCTTCCCGCTTTCTGATTTCAGTGAAGTACCAGACAAACGCCGCAGCGCCGTTGTCGAGTTTGGTCTTCCATACGTTGCTGACCCAGCAGTGAGCAAGCACGTTGCCGAGTTCTTAACTCAGCACCAACAAGTTGCTCGTGCCGCTCTTGGCATTGAAGACGACAAACAAAATGCCATTCCGGTAGGTTTGCTACTTAACGGTGGTGTGTTCAATAGTGAACTTGTGACTGAGCGTGTCACTACCCTACTGTCCGATTGGCGCGGCGCTCCGGTTACGGTATTAGATAACCCACATCCAGATTGGTCTGTTGCACTAGGTGCTGTTGCGTTTGGTAAAGCACGTCGTGGTGCACAGCTAAAAATTGGTGGTGGCGCAGCGCGTTCTTACTTCTTGCATCTTCAAGAAAAGAACAAGATGGGCAAAGCGCTCTGTTTGCTCGCAAAAGGTACAGAAGAAGGTCATGAGATCCGCTTAAGTGGTCGTCGCTTCTCGCTTACCCTAGGTGAACCCGTTCGCTTTAACCTGCTGACTTCTACCCACGACACCTTAACCAATAACACCTCCATTCAAAACGGTGTGATGGTGGACGTTGATCCTGACTTATTTGCTCCTCTGCCGCCTTATATCACCACCCTTGAAGGTGAAGGTGCCGAACTGCAAGCCAACCAGAAAGAGCGCGTAGAAGTGCAACTGGCGTGTCAGTTGACCGAAGTCGGTACGCTTAAGATGGAATGTGTCAGCGCAGAAGACGATAGCAAACGTTGGGAGCTGGAGTTCGAAGTTCGTAACAAGCAAACCGATGACAGCGAGCAAGTTAAGCTTCACCCTAAACTGAATGAATGTAAGGAGCTGATCGCTCGCCTTTACAGCGGTAACAAGAAAAGTGCAGAAAGCAAAGAGATCAAAACCTTAGCCAAAGATCTTGAGAAGAAACTTGGCAAACGTGACGAGTGGGATTTCACGACCCTACGTCAACTGTTCGATACCTTTGCACAAGGTCGTAAGCGTCGTCGCCGTTCTGAACAACACGAGAAAAACTGGCTTCGTTTGGCAGGTTTTGCACTGCGTCCTGGCTTTGGCGATCCAACCGACTCATGGCGTATTGAGCAAGTTTGGGGTCTCTACCAACAAAACATTCAGTTTAAGAACCATCAAGGTTGGACCGACTGGTGGGTGTTCTGGCGTCGTATCGCAGGTGGCTTGAGCCAAGAGCAACAAGAGACCATCTTGGCGGACATCGCGAAATACCTACATCCTGGTGCGATGAAAAACCCACAATCCGCCAAAGCGGCACAAGATATGGGTTACGAGTCGATGGTACGTTTGTCAGCCTCTCTGGAGCATCTAGAAGTCGAAGACAAAGTTCTATTGGCAACGTGGTTCTTGAGCAAAGCCATCAACCATAACCAGTTTGAACAAGCACACTGGTGGGCAATGGGGCGCTTGGCATCACGTACGCCTTTGTATGGCAGTCAGCATAACGTCGTTCCTCGTGAACAAGCGGAACAGTGGTTGCCTAAGCTGTTAGAGCAGAACTGGCAGAAAGAGCCAATGATCGCGTTTGCAGCTGTAATGATTTGTCGTAAGACGGGCGACCGCCTATTCGATATCTCTGACGACTACCGTGAGCAAGTGCTGGCTAAGTTGAAGCAAAGCAAGGTGCCTGAATCTTGGATATCACTGGTTGAAGAAGTCAAAGAGTTATCTGAGAGCGAATCGAAGCGTATCTTCGGTGATGCACTGCCAAGCGGTCTGACGCTGGTAAACAACTAAGCTCCCATGCTTATAAACGCAACAAAGCCCTTCGAGTGAAGGGCTTTGTTTTATCTGATTCTGCTTGCTGACGATAGTCGACTCGTTAGTTCATTTCCGTATTGATTACCACATCACGCGTTTCATTATCCATATCACTGATGCCGACAACTGAGATTTCACGGTCAGATAAATTCTCAATCATGCTGTCTTCTAACCCACCGTCCGTCATCCACGCATAGAATTTTTCTGCAATACGATCCGAACCTTCCCCGACAAACGTTAATGTGACCTTCTTCATTTGTGACACTCCATCAATTTACGATTCAGCCACTTAAGCGTAGTATGTTTCACAAATATCGACATAAACTAGGACTAACTTCTTTTATGAGTATCGAAAAATTTGACGCGATTTATCAGCGCGCTGCCGAGCGTAAAGGTGGTGAAGATCAACTTGAAGCGCTTTTGTCTCATCCACTAAGCAAAGAAGAATTGGCAGCGATTCCCGACGACCGTTGGCTAGCCGCTTTTTCGATGAAGGTATTCCAAAGTGGGATTTCGTGGAGCGTGGTTCGCAACAAGTGGCCGAACTTCGAAGAAGTGTTCTTTGGGTTTAAGATTGAGCCGCTATTGATGCTGTCAGATGAGCAATGGGAAACCAAAGCAACCGACAAACGCATCATTCGCCACCTCACTAAAGTCATGTCGATTCCTGCCAACGCTCGTATGATCCACGAAGCAAAAATCGAATATGGCTCGTTTGGCAAAATGGTTGCTGATTGGCCGCAAGAGAAAATCACCGACCTATGGGCGTATTTGAAGAAACGCGGCAATCGCCTAGGCGGAAATACTGGCCCTTACACACTTCGTCAAATGGGCGTTGATACCTTTATCTTGTCTAGCGACGTGGAAGCTTACCTGCGTAATTGCAAGATCATTGAAGGTGGGAAAGATACGAAAAAATCGCTCGATGCAACCAACAAAGCGTTTGTTCAATGGCAGCAAGAAAGTGGTAGAAGCCTGTCTGAGATCAGCCAAATCATTGCGTTCAGTACCGGCGATAATCGCATTTAATCCAGACTGAACCCAAAATACAAACGGTGCACTGATCATTGGATTTAGTGCGCCGTTTTTATGTTCATTGGTTCAAGTACACACTTACTTTGAAGCCAGTGATTCCCACTCAGTCAGTAGCTGCATAATACGGTGAGAGTCTTCCCATGTTGCACAAGGTTTTTCTAACGAGGTACGCCCCTCTTCAACCGCTTGGCGAATATTGCGCACTTGATAGAAGAAAGCGTCCCCAGTTGCCGGTACAGACACTTCCCGCTTCGACGTCTCGTAAATTTCCACACTAAACTGGTTATCTTGCGTTGGTAGCCATGGGTTTGAATCTAAGGTAATACAGCCTTTGCTACCCAGAATGGTGAACTGGTGTTTCAATCCATGATCTTCGGCAGTATGTACGCTCACCGTTTGTTGCTCACCAAATTGCATCATCAAGCTCGACTCACAGATATTCCCATCATTACCTCGTCGGCCAATCGCTTTCATTGAACGGTTCTCAAAGGTTTGTTCACCCAACATGGTTTTAACCACCAAATGCACTAATGACATTGGATAGCAACCTAAGTTATACAAAGCACCTTTGCTGTCTGGATTAACAAACTGCGCAATCGACGCAATATAAGACGTATGGATGGAGCGAAGTTCACCAATCTCTCCCGATTTAAGCACCGAAACCAACTCACTGATCAATGGGTGATGCAAGTACATTAAGCCTTCAGCAAAGAACACCTTGTGCGCTTCTACGGCTTGAAGTGCCAGCTCGGTTTTTTCCATATCTACCGAAAGTGACTTTTCACACAGGATCGCTTTGCCCTGCTCAGCCGCTTTGACGATAAAGTCATGATGAAGGTGATTTGGCAATGCGATATAAATAATGTCGACTTGCTCATCAGCAATCAACGCATCGTAATCGTTGAACGTATTCTCGATGCCATATTGCTCAGCGAATGCCTGTAAGTTCTGCTCCGAACGCCCAGCAACCGCGTACAGTTCACTCTTGTCATCTCCTTGGATTGCCTCAGCCATGACTCCTGAGATAAAGCTTGTGCCTAAAATGCCCCATTTCATGTTCACGTCTCCTATTGAGCTTGGGTTTCGAATGCTTGAACTAACTCTGCCATTTCAGCCGCAATAAACGCTTGTGTATGCGGCATAGCAAAATGCGCTTCAATCGCGGCGCGGTTTTCATATCGCTCCCAAAGAATCACACGTTGTGGAGCTTTAGAATCGTAGGTCGCATTCGCTTGCAAGCACCCCGCTTCGCTTTGCATATCAAGGCAAAATTGTTCAATGGCTTCAACCACTTGTTGTCTTGGCTTATCGGCATTCATTTTCAGTTCGGCGGTAACAAAAATCGTCTCGCTCATGATGGCTCTCTTTCTCCATTCTTAATCATACGCCCACTGTAATTAACCTCATTTGATTGATAAACTCTGCTTTAGTTATTTCTTTATCAACTCTGGGTGTGCAATGGATAAATTAACAAGCATGAAAGTTTTCGCTTACGTGGTCGAACACGGCAGCTTTCGTAATGCAGCACACCACTTTGATATTTCACCGACCATGGTTGGCAAGCACATGAGCTTTCTTGAGCAAAGCTTAGGTACGCAGCTGATTCATCGCACCACGCGCAAACAGTCCTTGACCGAAGCTGGCAGACTCTACTATCAAGAGTGCCACCGCATTATTGAAGACATCACCAACGCAGAGAACCTAATCCAGACGCTGATCAACCGCCCAACTGGAACAGTAAAAGTTAACTGCCCAGTTACCTATGGTAAAAAGGTGATTGCGCCCATCGTGGCTGACTTCTTAGCAGAATTTCCCGAACTGAACGTTGAGTTAATGTTGGATAACAGTTTGATTGACCCATATCGAAGCGAAGCAGACGTGATTATTCGTATTGGTGAGTTGGTCGATTCATCGTTAGTTGCAAGAAAACTCGGGCAATACGACATGACTTACTGCGCCTCACCCTCTTATCTTAAGCTGCATGCCCCTATCCAATCGCTTGATGACCTTGAACATCATCATTGTTTGGGATTTCAGTACCACCAAGGGGAAAGCCAACAGGTGGTGAACATGCCATCTAATACCTTTGGAAACAGCAACACCCGATTAACGTCTAATAATGGTGATGTGCTTAAGTTTGCCGCGTTAAAAGGCTCTGGTGTTCTTCTTCAACCAAAGATCTTAGTTGAACAGGAAATTCAATCTGGTGCCTTGGTAGAAATTCTCCAGCAACATGCTCCCAAGCCAAAACCTATCCACCTGCTTTACCGTTCAAAACAGCTTTCCCTTAAAAACCGTACCTTGGTCGATTTTGTTCTTTCTCATGTGAATCCATAACGTCACCCCATAAAGCGGCGACAATTTAACCATTTAATTAACTTTTGTTGTCGATATGACAAATATTATTGCTTGTTAATTGTCTTTATTTTTCATGTTGTTAGTCAGAGACACCCATTAACTAGGCATAATTTATTGATTCACACCAATTGCATTGCTCTGACAAAGTGACTAGGATTGCCGCCTTTCCTGAGTGAACTATCAAAAAATATCGAGAAATTTAATCTAATTTCTCTTCCTGTTCGTGTGCAATCACAACATTTACACTCATTTCAAATTGCATAAGCACATTCCTTTGCTTATGAAAACGACATTGATTTCTCAACGCTTTTAGTCACGTATGTGGCTTTTTGGCTTGAGAGAGATTTTTATTCAAGGTAGGTCACAAGGACGCTACCCCTTGACTGCATTTACTGGAGGATAAGATGCCTAAAGGTCTAATGCTGACTGACTTAGCCATCGCTGGCTTACTATTGATTTTGGCAAAAGTCATTCGCGTTCACGCGCCATTACTACAGCGTATGTACATTCCATCGGCGGTTCTCGCAGGATTATTCGGTCTAATTTTTGGACCAGCCCTGTTAGACGTACTGCCTTGGACCGATACGTTTACCGCTAACGCAAGCCTATTAACTGCTGCACTTTTTTCTGCGTTAGGTCTGGCAACGGATGTTCCATCACCTAAAACCGTCGCACAGCGTGCTGGCTCATTGTGGGCGTTTAACCAAATCGCTTCTGTTTCTCAGTGGTTGTTTGCGGCAATGTTTGGTCTAGTTCTCACAACCTTCTTCTGGCCAGAGATTAATCCCGGCTTTGGTGTGACAATGTCTGCGGGCTTTATGGGTGGTCACGGTTCAGCCTCTGTTGTTGGTGAAATCTTCACGGGACTTGGCTGGGAAGATGGCTTCACACTTGGCTTAACCTTCGCAACCGTGGGTATCTTCATCTCGATTTCTGTCGGCATGCTCATGCTGCAATTCGCATTGAAGATGGGTTGGATTCGTAGCTTTACGACATTCGACAGCATGGACGAACACGAACGCAAAGGCCTTGTTAAGCCTGATGATCAAGAGCCGGTAATGAAAGACACCATGTCTTCCCTGTCGGTTGATTCTTTCGCGATTCACGCTGCGCTAGTGGTTGTCGTAACCGCTTTCTCTTATGTCGCCGCCAACTATTTGTCTTCTTTCCACGATAAGGTGCAGATCCCGACGTTTGTAACTGGCTTCCTTGGCGGCATGCTCGTGCGAATCGTCGCGAAACAAACGAAAGCTTCACGCTATCTTTGTGACGGTGCATTCAAACACGCTGCGGGCATCAGTACCGATTATTTGATTATCTTTGGTATCTCAGCCATCAAGATTACCGTCTTAGCCCAGTATTTAATGCCGATGGTAGTGCTTGCAATCGGCGGTATCGCCTTCACACTATGGCTAATCTTCTGGGTTGCCCCACGTATCATGGGAGAAGATTGGTTCGAGAAAGGCATTTTCTCTTGGGGTTGGTTAACCGGTACGGTTGCCATGGGTATTGCCTTGCTTCGTATTGTTGATCCAAAAATGCGTAGCAAGGTGCTTGATGATTACGCCATCGCTTATGTCCCTGGCTCAATCACTGACATCTTCATCATCTCTTTGATGCCAATCGCGATGTATAACGGCATGCACTGGCAAGCGCTTGGTGTAGGATTAGGTTACATCGCAATTGTCTTATTTATTTGGCGATTCATTTTTAAACGTAACCGCAGTGCTCTGACACACGAATCTTAGTCGCTTTACTCGGGAGGATTTTATCCTCTCGAGTTCATTCCTTGGTTTTTATCAAAATCACTCCTCATCTCGAAGATAAGCAACTTGTTTTATATTTGAGATTTGCAATCCCGATCTCTTACTATCATTCTTTTTTAATACTTGACCTGAAAGTTTCTATATCAGAATAGCCGCCTATTCGTTTCTAAAACATGGAGAAAGGCTGTGCGTCGCTCTCAAGGATTTACTCTTATTGAACTCATTGTGTGCATCATCATTCTTGGTATTGTAAGCGTCGTTGCATTTCCTAAATTTCTTGGCTTACAAAAAGATGCCAGAGTTGCGGTTCTATATGGAGCCAGAGAAGCACTCATGACCGCCAACAACTTTGTCTACACCAAAGCAGTGATTCAATCTCAAGAGACAGTAGATGGCGGCATACAATATAACATTGATCTAGATAATGACGGCCATAACGACCTAATTGGTTACTTTGGATTTATCAAAAATGTTATTCCAGCAAAAGAGCTAGCAGGCTTTGATCCGCAACTCACTATTAACACTTGGTATGGGGTAGATAGCCCAGACGAGCCCTACTTCCTTATTGGTTTTGCAAACAAGCCTGTTGGTCCAGAACATATGTGTTATGTCGAAGTTTACTACCCAGAAACTCCTGGTGGCCAAGTGAAATACAAAATACAAACTGACGATTGCTAATTCCCATATAGAGTGGCAGTAACACTTTTACTTTTGGTGTCTTCATCGTTATTGCAAGGTAATGGCTCCAAAACAACCATTAACAACTATTTCACATAATGTCGTCGCACAGTTAGCTCATAGAGATAAAACCAGTAATTTGCGCCGACACATGGCTATAATTGAAACAATCTATCGTTTTTAAACCCGCCTATAACTTGTGCTTGTAAACTCATCATTTCGCTCAATAATAGTTCTATAACAAATTCAATAATTTAAAGCGGGAGGCGTAATGAGAATATTCTGGCAGCTACGTTGGTATTTCCAACAAAAGTGGAGGCACTATGTCGGATCCATTCTGCTTTTCGCTGTGATATCAGCACTACAGCTTGTTCCGCCCAAAGCAGTTGGCATCATAGTTGACGGCGTCGTAGACAACACTTTAGATACAAATACGCTGATTCTATGGCTCTCAGGGTTAACTGTACTGATCTTTACCATTTATGGGTGTCGCATCTTATGGCGAATTTGGCTTTTCGGCGCAAGCTGGGAGCTCGGGACCATTCTACGTAACCGTCTATATAGGCATTTATCGACACAGCCACCTCGTTTTTTTGAACGTTACAAGACGGGGGATCTGATGGCTCGTGGCACTAATGATGTGCGTAATATCGTTATGACAGCCGGCGAAGGGGTTTTAACCGCCGCAGACTCTTTGATCACTGGTATTGCGGTTTTAATCATTATGGTAACGCAAGTAAGCTGGAAGCTCACCGTAATGGCGCTTCTTCCAATGCCATTTCTTGCCATCATCATCTTCTTTATTGTGCGCATCCTACATCAACGCTTTCGTGTCGCTCAGGAAGCCTTTTCTACCATGTCAGACATGACACAAGAGTCACTTAATGGCGTGCGAATGCTGCGTGCTTTCGGATTAGAAAACCAAGAGCAGCAACGTTTTGAAGAGGTTGTGGATGATACTGGCGAAAAGAACATCGCTGTTGCAAGAGTCGATGCTAGATTTGACCCGGCAATTCAGTTAACCATCGGTCTTTCTTTCCTTCTTAGTGTCGCTGCTGGTGCTTACCTTGTTGATAAAGGTGAGATCACGCTTGGTGATCTGACCGCATTTACGATGTATTTAGGGTTGATGATATGGCCGATGCTGGCATTCGCATTCCTATTTAACATTTTAGAAAGAGGCTCAGCTGCATGGAACCGACTACAAGAGATCTTTGATGAAAAGCCAGAAATTATCAGTGGTAATAAGCCAATAGAAAATAAACCACTTCCGTTAAAAATTGATATCGACGATTTCCACTGGTCTAGTGATTTACCGCCCGCTTTGACGGAAGTAAACATCGAACTTGAACCCGGAAAAATGTTGGGAGTTGCAGGGCCTGTAGGAAGCGGAAAATCGACCCTGTTAACACTACTTTTGCGTCAACATGATTTAGAAAACGGCTCAATTAAATTCGGTGATGTCGAGATCAAGGATGCCCTACTTCCACAGTGGCGAAACCGCTTTGCTGTCGTTAACCAAAGTCCGTTTCTATTCTCCAAATCTATCTTCGACAATATTGCCTTAGGCAACCCTAATGCAGAGAAAGAAGAAGTCTATAGAGCAGCAAAGTTAGCCTGTATACATGACGATATTGAGAAGTTTCCTGAAGGCTACCAAACAGAAGTTGGTGAAAAAGGCATTACACTCTCCGGCGGGCAAAAACAACGTATTGCGATAGCACGCGCTATGCTGCTGAATGCCCAAGTGTTGGTTTTGGACGATGCACTTTCCGCTGTTGATGGACGGACCGAACATCAAATCCTTAAGAATTTGGAAACACACTACCGTGATCAAGCCCTAATCGTTATTGCGCACCGCCTCACCGCTTTGGAAGCAGCAGACGAGATCATTGTATTGAATCACGGACACATTACTGAACGTGGGCAACATAGCGCTTTATTAGCGCATAAAGGCTGGTACGCCGAGATGTTCGAGTATCAGAAACTAGAGCAGGCGATGGAGGAATAATGAATGAACCAGACCAGCACGTTTAAACGGTTAATGTCTTACCCATTATCTCAACCAAAGCCAATGATTAAAGGACTCGCCTTGCTGTTTATTGCTGCGTTAGCCAGCGCTGGCGGCCCTTGGTTGATTCAATATTTCATTGATGAGCACATCGCTAAAGGTGACTATTCACAAAATGTTCTGATTTCGCTAGCAGTAGGTTATATCGCTCTTCAGATCGTATCGGCAACATTCCAGTATTTTCAGTCATTGCAATTTAGCATTGTCGCGGCTAACACGATCAAAGCGATTCGTAAGCAAGTATTTTCTGGCGTGATTAAGCAGCCGTTATCTGCGTTTGATTACACTCCTGCTGGAAAATTGGTGTCGCGAATCACCAACGATACGGAATCTTTACAGCAATTTTATGAGCTTTTGATCGCGACCGTGGTGAAAAACGTGGTCATGATTGTCGTAATGCTTGGCGTTATGTTTTTCATGAGTTGGAAGCTCACACTCGTTGTGCTTGTATT
Organism: Vibrio sp. D431a; assembly: GCF_030248655.1. Classification (NCBI taxonomy): domain Bacteria; kingdom Pseudomonadati; phylum Pseudomonadota; class Gammaproteobacteria; order Vibrionales; family Vibrionaceae; genus Vibrio; species Vibrio sp. D431a. Next base: position 60,216 of record NZ_JAHGAP010000016.1, read on the forward strand.
GCTGCCGATCGTCATCGGCTTTATGTACTTGTTTAAGCAGCTAAGTACAGAAAGCTACCGAAAGATGCGTGACCTATTGACCGATATAAATGCGAATCTGAGTGAATCCATTCAAGGGATGAGTGTCATCCAATTAATGCAACAAGAAGAGCGTTTTAATAAACAGTTCAACGAGCTAACCGCAGAGCATCTGGTGGCATCTAAACGAGTGATTCGGCTAAACGGCTATCTGCTAAGACCATTAATGGACTTACTCGCTGGTCTTGCGTTGCTTTGCTTGGTTGCGATCTTTGGTTTTAATGGTATTGAGTTGATTGGTGTGGGGGTACTGTATGCATTTATCAGTTATCTTGCGCGAGTTACTGAACCACTAATTGAGATGACTCAGCAACTTGCTCTACTTCAGCAGGCGTTAGTATCAAGCGAACGTGTTTTTGAATTGATTGATGCGAAAGAACAAACTTACGGGGGCGATCATCAACCATTAAGGTCAGGTGCTATCGAACTTAAAGACCTCACATTTAGCTACGATGGTAAACAGGACGTCCTAAAAGACATTTCGTTGAAGGCCAACCACCAAGACTTTATCGCGCTTGTCGGGCATACAGGAAGCGGTAAAAGCACATTAGCGTCACTGTTAATGGGCTTTTATCCAACTCAATGTGGTGAACTGCTCATAGATGGTCGTCCACTTAAAACATTAGGGAAAGACGTACTTCGCAAAGATGTGGCAATGGTTCAACAAGATCCACATATTCTCCCTGCTTCAGTCAGAGAAAACATCTCTCTCAGTCGGGCGGTTGATGACAATCAAATATGGGATGCGTTAGACAAGGTAGGTTTGGCAGAACAAATTCATCGTTACCCTAACGGGCTAGACACGCAGTTAGGTCAAGGCGAAACTAATTTATCTGCGGGTCAGAAACAGCTTTTGGCGTTAGCACGTGTGCTCGTGGTAAAACCTAAGATATTGATATTAGATGAAGCAACCGCAAATATTGACTCAGGAACAGAGGCTTTAATCCAAAAGAGCTTGGCGGTACTCAGACAAGACATGACGCTCGTTGTTATTGCTCATCGGCTTTCAACTATCCTAGATGCAGACCAAATCATTGTTCTTCATCATGGGGAGTTAGTCGAGAAAGGCACACACAAAGCACTCTTAACGCAAAATGGTCGTTATGCTCAAATGTATCAGTTACAGCAAGCAAACCGACATCTACAACAGATTGAAGAAGACACCAAGCAACTCGAAGAAGCGGTGTGATTTTATGCCCGTGCCTTCTTTTTATTTAGTTGGTATGGGCATAATTGGTGTAACTTCAAAATTTAGCCTTGTTAGCTTCCAATTTCTTCATAATGTAAACTAATTTTCTATTTCTTACCTATTATTGACATAACCCCTCGCTATATCACGCAAGGTCGTTGTAAAATCGTACGGTACTTAAGTCTACTGCCTGTGGCATTGGGCCGAATTCCGCTTTCTAATTATGCACATTAATCTCATGACACAAGTCCATGGACAAAGATAAGTTTACTAACATCTATCGCTTGCCTGGTTCGATTCAAATTCGTATCGGTAAATGGCAAAAGACGTTCCGCGGCACCTCTGATTTAGTTTTACATCAGGCGCTAATGGAGCGTAATAAGCAATTTAAGAAGCCAGACTTTTTACCTAAAGGCTGGTGTGTCACTCCTATTGATGAAAACGACATTACCATTACGCATCACGGTAAATATATCCAAACCGTTATGCGCACAATGCTGGACAGAAAGGTCTCATACAAGCGACTGTTCCTATCTCGAATGAGTCTCGAAGATGGTGAAAAAGTGCTCCACAATTACAAGCTGGAGTGGGTAAGAAAACATAACCAGATCGCCAAAAAGTACAATCAAATTAAAAAGAAACAATATATGAACTTTGCAAGAGAAGAAGAGGAAACCCTCTACCCTTCGATTCCAAAGGGTGAGTTTGACAAAACATTATGGAACAAACTTGTCGTATCATCGTTTGGTCCGCAGAAAAAGTACAAAAACCCGCACTTTGTCCGTAAAGCCGATTTCTAAATAAACACCCCTAAAGTTAGGGGTGTTTATTTATACGTTAACTCACCAGTCGTAAGTTAAACTTGCAATAACATTTTGTCGGTCGCCATACCAACAAAAGCCATCACATGTCGCTATGTACTTTTTATCCGCGATGTTTTTAGCTGCGACTTGTAACTTGTAATCGCCGATTCGATAACTGACCGTCGCATCCATTAAGAAATAACTTGGTACTTTTAGTCTCTCTTCATTGTCTCCGTATGACTCACCTGTATAGCGCGCGCCTAAGCCAACAGCAAAGCCATCAAGAGGTCCATCAAAGAAACGATAATGTGCCCAAGCTGATGATACGGTATTCGCCACTTGGGAAGATGTTTTGCCAACCCATGCCTTATTGATGTCTTCTTTTATCTCTGCATCAACGTACGCAATGTTCCCGATCAATGTTAAGGATGGTGTCACATTAGCTACAGCTTCAAACTCAACGCCGTTATTTTCTATTTTTCCTATTTGCGTTAATTCACTCAAGTAGATACGAGCCAAGTTTTCTTTTGTTGCCCGATACGTTGCAATATTGAAATAACCATCAAATGAATCCGGTTGGTATTTCATACCGATTTCAAATTGATCACCGCTTTCAGGCTTCGCTGGCTTACCATTGCTGTCTTCTTGAATAATTGGATCAAAGTACTGAGAGTAACTAAAGTATGGCGTGAAGCCAGAATCAGAAATATAAGCCGTTCCCACGCTAAACGTCCACTCTCCATTATCGACTTTCGTGCGAGCACCCGTGGTAACATTATGTACTTCATTACTTGTATCGTCGTAACGTGCGCCCAATAACATCGCCCATTTATCGTTGATCAGCATATGATCTTGAAAGTAGACGCCGAGCTGCTGATTATCGATTTTCGTTCTTTGTTTATCGGTTTCGCTCAATGGTTGTAGCGTATTCGGATCGAGTAACATTATGTTATCCGAATAAGTAGGATTAAATATATTAAACCTAGGATCGGGCAAAGCTCCCATTGGTGTGTTTAATAATGCATTACCATTAGCAACGATAGGGTCATTGGCAAAATCTTTACCATCGATACTGATCATTTGAAAATCTATGCCCAACATCAAGTTATGCTCAACACTTCCCCAATTTACTTGGTGCATCAAACGATTATCGATATTAAAAGCATCAGATGACCCATCTTCTGTTGAAGCACCCCGAAGTATGGTTTTGCGTTCATTTGATGGGTCCAAAGCCGGCCCCAACGCAGGCACGTCAGCCGAGTAAACGTACGAATACATTTGTCTTAGCTTAACATCCATTTCGCTGTAACGAGCTGCTTGAACAAATGAAGTGGTATCATTAAATGCATGAGAAAACTCATAGCCTAAAGACACCTGCTCACGCTCAAACGTCTCCCAGTTAGGATTGCCTATCGCTAAACTATCACTGATCTTTCCATTTTCGTTTGGCGTTAACGTTCCTTCAACTGGCAAAAATTGCAGATAAGGATCTGAGTCGTCTTTTTGATAGCTCGTTAGAAAGGTAATTTCAGACGTCTCATTAAATTTGTACGTCATCGATGGAGAGAGAAGAATGCGCTCTGCTTCTACCCCACTAATTCTCGTCCCATTTTTTCTCGCTAACCCTTGAAAGCGGAAAGCTAACTGCTCACTCACCTCAGAGTTTACGTCAAGAGAAAGTTGTTTACGGTCTTCAGAACCGTACTCCAAAGATACAAGTCCTGACCCCCCATCAAATTGAGGTCGCTTACTGACAACATTGATAACCCCACCTGGAGGGTTTTGCCCATAAAGAACAGACGCTGCACCACGTAAAACTTCAACCCTCTCTAACGCAAACGGATCTATTTGCCAACTATAGAAGCCAGAAGAATATAAACGGGTACCATCTTGATACAACCCGCTGTTCGCTTGTTTAAAACCACGAATAATAAACCAATCTTGCTTGTTATCTTCGCCGAAATAATTAGTTTGAATGCTTGGTGTGTACTGTAGTGCGTCAGAAATGCTAATAGAGGCACGATCATCCATTTGCTCTCGCGTAACAACAGACACCGCTCTTGGAGTCTCATTGATAGCAATATCAGTTTTCGTCGCTGCCCGACTCTTCGCTCCGAGATAACTAAAATCTGGACCAACTGCACTGTCTTGCTGCTGTCCAATCACAACTATATTTTCATCTTCCTGAGCCAAGACATTTGGCGTTGATACAGCTAATACAACCGCCATCGACGTTGGTGTCAGCATAAACTGCCGAGTCATATTCTCTCCTTTTTGTCGGCAGCCAAACCAACCCTTCATGACTTCAGCGACCGCTGAAAGAAAAGCGAGTTACGGCATCGCCAGTTGTTTCCGTAAAAGACAAACCAGAGGTTTTGCATAAAGCACTCGCATAGGTTACGAATGCCACTACGAGTGCTTATTTGTATAAGTACTTTCTTGGTTGAGGCTTAGCTCATTTCTATAAGCGGCGTAAACCCCACATTAAATACAAACCGCCAATGAGAGACGCCATAAGCCCTGTTGGTATTTCTTGCGGGTAAAGGATCTGTCGTCCCAACCAATCAGCCAACAACATCACCCCTGCCCCCAGTATCGCGGCGCATAACATGTGTTGTGACGCTTTGTTAAAACCAAATAAGCGAGCTAAATGCGGAGCCAACAACCCAACAAAGCTAATCGGGCCAACAACCAATGTCGCACTGACCGTGAGACAAGCAACTAAAAGAAGCAGTATTGCGCGTGAACGATCAACTCGAATTCCAAGTGCTTTAGAGGAAGCGGCACCGACAGGAAGAATATCTAGCCATCTTACGCAGAGAAAACTCAACCCTATAAAGACAAGCGCAGATAAAGACAATGGGAGTAACGTTTCAACCGAGACATAGTAGGTAGACCCAGACAACCAAGCCAATGCTTGATAACTTCTTGGGTCACCAGTGGCTAGAATAAAGCTCTGTATTGCGTTCATCAGTGCGGTTATCGCAATACCAGTCAACAAAATACGCTCCGGCTGAAAGCCTGACTTACGGTTTAGCAGCACAATGACTAATACCGTCGCTAATGCGCCTACGAGCCCGCCTAGAGAAAGAGTGAAAATTGACGAACCAAACCCAGTAAACATCGCGATGATCAATCCCATCGCTGTCCCTGAACTGATACCGATCACTTCAGGACTTGCCATTGGGTTTCCACTTAGGCGTTGAATCATGGTTCCAGCAATCGCTAACATTGCCCCCGCAATTGCTGCTGCAAATAATCTAGGTGCGCGCCATTCCAAAAAAATCCAATTTTGGCTAGCAAATAAGTTTGTCCACCCTTCATTTTGCACAGCAACCGTGGCAAAAAGAACAACAGAAATTAACGTGCCGATCAACGCCAATGAGATCGCTTTAGGGTTTAGCTTATAAACATGTTGACGGTGTCGAGTTAACACTGTTTGAGTATGGCCCTGCGTCTTTTGTGATAAACGAGGTAATAGCCATAACAGTAACGGAGCGCCCAATGCAGCCGTTGCTGCTCCCGTTGGTATAAAACTCGCCATTAGCCCTGGCAGTTGCTGAATAACCAAATCGGTTAAAGTCAATAACATGGCACCAATAAGCATTGATACCCAAAGCTTATGCTGGACTTTATTGATACCTATCAATCGAGTAATTGCTGGCGCCGCTAACCCGATGAAACCGATGATTCCTACGGCAGAAACCACCCAAGAAGTGATTAACACCGCAAGCCCAAGACAGACAAAACGCAACTTAGCTAGCGAGACACCTAAACTCTTGGCACCTTGCTCGGAGAGTTCCAACAGACTTAACGGCTTTGCAATCACAAATGCAACGACCGTAGCAAGTGCGATTCGAGGGGCAAGATACGAGAAATCTCCCCATCCACTCTGAACAAGCGAACCGGCTCCCCATATCATTAACCCATTCAGCTTTTCGGTATTCATCATCAGAATAACCGTACTTAATGATGCAAAGTACAGGTTTATCACTAACCCAGAAACGACGACAACCGTTGGAGATAACGCTCGTCGCCATGACAACAGCATCACCAACCCCATCGATATCACACCGCCGATGAGAGCAACCAAATTAGGCGCGATATCCAACATCCAAGGTGCGAATAGCGTAGCTAACATCAAAGCAAAACTTGAACCGCTCGCCACACCAAGTGTCGTGGGTGAAGCGAGAGGGTTACGCAGCACTTGCTGCATCAATACCCCAGCAACCGCTAATCCAGCACCAGATATAATCGTGGTGAAGACTCGAGGCCACCAGCTAAAGTGAAGTAAAACAGAATCGATAGATTGAAAGTTAGGCTCCCATAAACTGCTTAGAGCTAACGAAAATGAGCTTACTTGGTACAATTGGAAAGCACCAATAGAAAAGGTAAATGCCGAAAGTAACACCACAAAGCTTAAAGGCATCGTTTTCATTGTGTTAACTCCTCGACCTTACTCGCCGTAACTAACTCTGCGAAACGGAGGGCTGAAGGCATAGAACCAAAACTCCAAACGGGCGCGACTTGCATGACCTTTTCACCAGATTGTTGAACAACATATTGCCAAAATGGGTCTTGAGAGAGCTGCTCCGCTCCACCATAAGGTAATGGCTCTACGATAACGATTTGAGCTTTTATGCCAGCTAACTTGTCGATGCCAACTAGGCTGAAGCCCCAGCTATTCGTCTTTTCATTCCATGCATTACTCAGCCCAATCTTTTCGATAGCCTGGGAGTAAAGACTATTTTGACCAAAAACACGTACGTGCTTTGTATCCATAAACTGAATCATTAGAAGTGGCGGCTGGCCTTTATTTATACGCTGTTTTAATAAAGACAAACGTTTTTCATATTGTTGGATAAGCGCCTCTGCTTCCGCCTCTCTTCCCAGCTCTTCACCAAACCTCCGAGTGAAACTGGTAAGTACCGACCAATCCGTAATCCCGCTTTCATATAAGTCAATGGTGGTAACCGGGGCGATATCAACTAAGCGATGCTTCATTGAGGAGAAGTACGGGGCAATAAAAATACGATCAGGTCTGAGCTCGTAAATGCGCTCTATATTGGGTTGAGTTCTTAACCCTACATCCTTCGTTTGAGGTGGTAACGGTGGCGATTTTACCCAAGCATCGTAATCTTGCCCTTGAGCAACGCCTACAGGTACGACCCCTAAAGCCAACATCGTTTCAGTTTGTGTCCAATCAACCGACATCACCCGAGGTGATGCGTCAGCTAGTGCTTGAAAAGAACTGACCAAAAGCGCACTAAGTGAGAGAGCGAAAGAGAAATGTTTAAGTCGAGTGTTTGTACTACTCATTATTCCAACCTTTAGCTTGGCATCGCCACCGGATAACCCGCAGGGTGGTCAGAGATCATCATCTCTATCCCATATATGTCCCTCAACTTAGGTTCAGTAAACACCTGTTCAACATTGCCTTGTGCAATCAAATCACCTTGATGTAATGCAACGATGTAGTCGCAAAATCGTGCAGCCAAGTTGATGTCGTGTAATACGATAATAACGCCCAAACCCAGTTCTTGACTGAGTTTAGAGATAAGCTTCAACATATCGACTTGATGGCTGATATCTAGCGCAGACAAAGGCTCATCAAGAAGCAAATACTCGGTTTTTTGGGCTAACAGCATAGCTAGCCACACACGTTGACGCTCTCCTCCAGATAACGTGTCCACTAAGCGATCTGCGTATTTTAGTGTGCCTGTCATCGCCATTGCTTCTTCAACAATGTCGTGATCTTTCTTACTCAAACGTCCAAGTAAACCATGCCATGGATAACGACCAAAACCGACTAAATCTCGACCTAAAATACTGTCGGTCACTGGAAGATGCTGAGGCAAGTAGGCAATGTGTTGGGCAAACTTTTTCGCTGAGAGATCGTTAATGCTCGTTCCATGCAGAACCACGTCACCAGCGGTGTATGGCTGTTGCTGTGCCAGCAACTTTAACAATGTGGATTTTCCTGAACCATTGTGTCCAACAAGAGCGTATGTTTTTCCGGGTTCAAATGTCACATCAAACGCTTTTAGCAATGACTTGCCTTCAATCTCAAACTGGAGTGCTTTAGCTTCCAACATCCCTACTTCACCTAATAGCCATTTACGAATAACAGTTATTCAAAGCTCTCATTCGTTGATCACGTTTGCCGTTCTTATTCAACAGAACGATTAATAAGGGAGGTTTTATATAACAACAAAGATACAAATGCAAACCGTTGTCATTATCATTACATCAACAAAATCATTGAGAGAATTGCTAAGTGTTAGTGATAATTTGCTCTGCTGAACTTCATTAGTAAATTATAGGCAGGTCAACGAGAGCAGCGGTCTCCCACTGCTCTCGCATAAATTTGAACGAATACTGCAGCGTATGAAGAAATGAAAAATGCCGCAGTGAATACATTAATGACGAGCGTCAGCGCCAAACTCTACTTCTTTATAGATATCGGCCAGCGACTTTTTACCTTGTTTGTCTTTGGCTGAACGCTTTTTCTTAGTTTGATAATGGTATTCTTGCTCCTGAAGTGCTTGTTCGTGCTCTTTTGCTGACTCAACAAACTCAGGATTTGCAAGTGCTTGTTGGCGTAAGCGGTTTACTCTTTCAAGGGTTTCCCACAACATACTTCACCTCCAAACTTATTACTGTATATAAAAACAGTATTGTTTAAATATTCCTCCTCGTCAACATTTCAACTTTGTTACTGCTCTTCACATTAACCCCAAGCCTGTATAGTGCTCAGGATATTTGTGGATGATTTGCTTTATATAACCTTGATGCTCTCGCAGAGCATCAACACATTCTCGAGATAACCATCCCTGATATACCCATTTTTCAAGTTCTAACAATGCGTATGGGATGGACCACGCTTGTCTGTACGGATGGTGCGTCGTCATAAAATCAAAGGCATTCGCGACAGCCGTAATTTGCGCGGCGATTGGTATATCATCACTGGTTAAACCATACGGATAACCAGTGCCATTTAAATTTTCGTACTGATAAATAATCATCTGCAAAAACAAAGTCACACTCGGGTGAACCGGATTTCCGATACGGGCAACTATGTCATCCGCTGAATCGATACAACGCTCAATATGTTGAATCAATATCGCCTCTTGTTCTTGAGAGTAATTTGTTCGGCGGCTAGCAATTTCAACTGGCAGCTGACTATCACCGAGCGCATGGAACTGAGCAAAAATACCAATATCTTCGACCATTTCGTCATTCAGGTGATAACGATCCGCTAACTGCGTTGCGATAATTTGACTGTAGTACTTCATGCGTTTGGTATGCGCGTAATACTCAGGTGAATAGCCTGGCATCATACATTGCATTCGGTTAGCTAGCGTTTCTATCGCATTGACTACTTGAGTTTCTGATTCAACCGCAAATCGAATCATTTCGAAATAAGGTTTAAGACCATTCAGCGCTTCTAAACTAAACGCATCACGTTGAGTGGAGTTCAAAAATACAAAACCAGTAAAAGCTTTATTGTCATAACAAGGAATAGCAGCCGACGACTGATATCCGTGTTTGAGTAAAATTTGAACCCGAGGACAGTGCTTAATATCATGAAGGTCTTCGACGATACGAGGAACCGCGTTTTTAGAGGCAATATTGAGGTGGTGGAGTTTACGGAATGCTGATTCGTGATGGGCTAAACACCAAGTGTCGAACTCACTTTCTGCAAATGATTTGAGCACATCTTGGTCTGGGTGATATTTTGCAAATGACACCCTATCAATACATGGCAAGTGCACCTGCATCCTGCCTTTTAGCGTTTGCAGTTGCTCGTTAAGCGGTTTTGCAAACGGGTAAAAACTCCGGTGCGCCATGCTTCACCTCCACACCAAAGCAGAGAAACAAGAAAAGCTCATTGTGTTGCAAATTCAATGGTATTTTGAGCGGTTTTCTCCACTTAAATTATCGATATACCACAACTTAAGTGTACGAAATAAAAGCACATTTCTACCAATTTTTTCACCGGATATCTTACGGTAATTTGATCCAGATTAAAAAAGCCAACGAGCGAAACTCGTTGGCCTAACAATACTGATTGATTACGATGGATTCAGTAACTAGAAGTTATTCAAAGAACGTTCTAAACAACTAGCCTAGAGCAGGAAGAACACCCAGCGTAATTAACACCTGAGCGAATACGATGCCAGTGCCAGCGATGCCCGTTATCACTAACGCACCTTGACCACCTGCGACGCGGTACTCCCCAGTAAAATCATCCGATTTACGAACCTTGATCACCATAACCAAAGGCAAAAAGATGGCTAAAATCGCTAAGGCAATCGCTGCATAGCCCAAAGCCATAATAAAGCCTTGAGGATAGAAAAGTGCGAAGCCTAGCGGTGGAGTAAACGTCACTAGTGCCGCAATCAAACGATTAGGCTTATCGTTACTTCCTTTGATGGTATCACCCAAAAATTCGAATAGACCCAAACTCACGCCAAGGAACGATGTCAACAATGCCAGGTCAGCAAACACACCAACAATGCTACCCAAATTTGATTGGTGTACTGTCTGAGATAGTTGACCAATCAGTGCGCTCAACCCTCCGTTCTCAACAAGCGTACTTTGGCTAACCACACCCAACGTCACGATTTGCCAAAAGATATAAATAACGAGTGGAATCGTCGAACCAATAATAACGGCTTTGCGTAAAGAAGAAGTGTCACCGTCTAAGTAATTCACAATTGCAGGTATACTTCCGTGGAAACCAAACGAAGTAAAGATCACCGGAATCGCCGCTACAACAAGGCCTTGTTCGATTGGCATACTTAACAAGTAAGATTCCGTAACGTTTGGAGCAAGAAAAGAAAGCACCGCAACCATCGCAATGAGCTTCATCGCGAACAGAACTCGGTTTACTTTATCGACCGTACCGGTACCCACTGTCACAACTAAAGTCACAATCAAGGTAAAGATTATCGTTGATGTAGGCCCTGAAATATCGAGGTCAAACCATTGTGCAAGGCGGTCTCCGAACTGAGCACCACCGCCAGCGATATACGCTGCACATAATGAGTAGAAAAGAAACAACATCGCAAAACTTGCCACCCACTTGCCTTTTTGACCTAGGATCTGTTTCGCCAAAGTATGAAGTGTAGCACTACTCTCCGCATGTTGATGAAGCTCAAGCATAAGCAAGGCAGTGAAAGCCATCAGAGCCCATAAGCCTAGCATGATGATAATAGAAGTTGAAAAACCAATGCCGGCAGAGGCAAGTGGAAGCGCTAGCATACCAGCGCCTATTGTAGTGCCCGCAATAATTAGCGTACTACCGAATACTTTAGAACGACTCATTGTATATTAATCTTTACACTTTATTAGAAATTATCAGTATTAGATCGGGCAACGGCGGACCGAAACCAACACCATATTTGTATTGCCGTCGATATTGTAGGATCTTTAGCAGAAGATCAAGCAAAGTGTAAGGATAAAAAACCACACATGTAAACTATAATTTACACCTTGCTGATATTTAACAATAACTGTGTGCATTCTTCCCTGTTCATGAACTTGGGAACAGGGTAATTCCAGTGCGCCTCTTTCAGAATTAAATCAACAAGCGCATCAGCATCTTCACGTTGAATGAGCGCACTGGTTTGCTCAATATCAATAGTTGAAAACAAGGACTCCAGATTCGCCAAAAAATGCTGAGCACTTGCGTTACCTAACTGCCCCTCGGCCGTCAACTCATCGAGCTTTCTTAGTTGAGGCTCAATCTCTGATAATGAAAAGCGCAGCACAGGCAACAAGGCTAATCCGTTTGCCATACCATGAGGTATTCCATATCTCGCACCGAATGTGTGAGCAAAGGCATGAACATAACCCAAACTCGCTTTGGTAAATGCTAAACCCGCGTAATAGGATGCCATAGACATTTTATGACGAGCTTCGACATCATCCCCTTGCATCACAGCCCTAGGAAGATATTTAAAAATGAGTTTAATAGCGGCAACCGAATAAGCCATCGTTTCTTGAGTAGCGTTTTTCGATACATAGGCCTCAATAGCGTGGGTTAATGCATCAACGCCAGTATCAGCCGTGATCTTAGGAGGTAAACCAATCATTAAATTCGCATCTAAAGCTGCCATTAGTGGCACCAACTTTGGATCCATTAAAGGGGTTTTAATGTGTGAGGAGGGATCTGACACGACCGCAGCGATAGTAACTTCACTTCCGGTTCCAGCCGTTGTTGGAATAGCAAAAAGCGGTGCTGGCATTCGCCATACCTTCAATAGTCCAGCTAATTTTTTTATTGGCCGTTTATTGGTAACTTTCGCAGCAATAACTTTTGCACAATCCATTGCAGAGCCGCCACCCAAAGCTAATATGCCCTCACAATGAAAACGATGATAAGCCTCTAGACCGCTCTCAATCTGATCATAGGTAGGATCGGGCTTAACTTGCGAGAAAACATCTAACTGTAAATCGAGTTGTGCTGCTGCCTCAAGCACCTTATCTACAATACCGGCTTGGACTAACCCTTCGTCGGTTACTAACAAAACGCGTTTAAATCCCAGCTCGGCCATCGATTCTAATAGCTCATTCATCGAACCAGGGCCGGAAAACAAGGTTGGTCTCGGCATAGGAAGGATAAGGGCTGCTATTTTTAACCCTGCGGTGTAAGTCCGATATAAACGATGCTTCAACATACGAAATCCTTTTCATTTAGAGCTATCATTCTAGCTACTTTTACCACCTATGCTTACTTTGCAATCACACATTTTCAATAAACTTATCTCACCAAAAAGGCTAACATCGCTGGGAAGCCGTACCATTTTATTATCTTTCCTCAACAACATGAGCTACAGAGAAAATGTTTTCAACGACGCTCTATTGTCATGTAGTTAACAAGCTGCTTTCCCTATTACTCTGTTAGTTACAGAGCAAGCCTCGAAGAAGTCCTCTTATTTTTTGCCTTCAAAAGCAACAATATGAATTCTGTTAATCACACATCAATACCGTGTGTCTCTGGTTAAGCCCGAACACGATTTACAAAAATAAAAATAAGAATGTGTTACATCATGATTTATTGTCGTTTTCAAATAAGTCAACAAGAGCAACAATAATCTTTCAAAACTTATACTTAGTTCAAATATCTGACTCTTAACCATGAGCTTCAGGTGATATTATTATGCAACTAGGATTATTATCCCGCCCATAATCAAAACTATGTCTAAACGCCCACCTTTTTGGGGTCTATTCGCTGTCGTACCCAATTTTTCCTATCACCTTCTGATTTGGGTTTAGCGTGGGCTAATTAGCAATGTCGGTATAAACCATGAATCATTCTTGCCATTCCCATACGGACATGGGCTTTGAAGTCGATCTGAAACAAGCACTTATCTGGGTTGCTCGAGCACTCGACTATGTAGGTGTTGATGATACGCACCATAGCCACCGTGTCGCTTACATCGCTTACCAATGTGCTCGGGTCATGAACTGGGAACCAGAAAAAGCGGAGTTTTGCTACTTCGCAGGGATGATCCACGATTGTGGGGTCTCCGAAACACAAGAACATAAAATGTTACTTGAGGAGTTGGTGCCACAAGACGTAAAAACACATTGCTTAAGAGGATACCGAAGCCTCAAGCAGTGTCGTTTGTTGCGTCAGTTTGCTACACCTGTTCTTTACCACCATACACATTGGAGTGAACTAAAATATCTTGATTTACCGCCTTTTGAAAAAGAGGTCGCTGCCCTACTCTATTTAGCCGACCGTCTCGATTTTATGCGTTCCAAATACGTCATGAACTGCCACTGTGACATTGTCACACTTCATGAAGAACTAATTGCAGAATGCATCATGGCAAACGCTGGAACTTTGTTTAATCCAGACATGGCTAAGGCAATGGTTAAGCTCGTTATGACCGACGCATTTTGGTTCGCGATGGAGTCTGAAAATATAGAAACCATCGGATTAAACTTTAAAAGCATTGATTGGCTTCAAAAACAGCTCACCATCCAAGATATGAATAGTTTGGGCATGTTTATCGCTCGAATTGTTGACGCAAAAAGCCCATTTACTTATCAACATTCGCAAAAAGTGGCGGAGTTATCTCGGTATCTAGCCATCAAGCTTGGGTTCTGTGAGCACGACCAAGAGATGTTATTTATTGCTGGGTTGGTGCATGATATCGGAAAGTTAAAAACACCAGATGAGATTCTTCATAAAGAAGGCTCTCTTAATAAAAAAGAGTATACGCGTATTAAACGCCATACAATTGATACTCAGCTCGCATTACACAAAGTGTTTCCCAACGCTAAAATAGCGGAGTGGGCCTCTAATCATCACGAGCGTTTGGACGGTTCTGGCTATCCTTATCATAAAACAGGAGACGAACTCGATGTACCATCGCGTATTGTCGCGGTTGCCGATGTTTTTCAAGCTCTGTCTCAGGACCGTCCCTACCGAGGACGAATGGCTCAAGCACAAATCGCCGCGATTATGGGCGAGCAAGTCGCTAAACAAGAACTTTGTTCTGACGTCTATGCAGTGCTAGAGCGAAACATGACCGAGTGTTACGAGCTATCAACTAATGTTTAATCGATAAAGGGCGTATCTACGCCCTTTGCTGATTTTGTGCAGGTTGCAAATCAATCATTTTGCAATATCAAGTACATTGTCTCGCACACCATTGATTCTGAACCAACCTGCAATACTGAAACGCTCAGCATTGGTCGGTAAAACCTCATGCGGGAATTGCTCAGATAAGAATAAAAGTAAGCGTCCCGATTGAGGAGGGATGGTTGCTATCTTATTATCATTTAGATCGTAAACCACCAATTCACCTGCATCCTTTTCCGTCCAAGATTCGTTCATGTAAAAAACGGTTGTCAATCGACGGTTTTCATTGCCCTTAAAACAATCTAGATGCTTTTGGTAGAAATCCCCTTCCTCGTACTTGGCAAAGTGAGCTTCATACTCAAAAAGCCCCAGAAACAAGTGACGGTTCACTTCTTGGCGTATTTCTTCCATCTTATCTAAGTAAGAAGTAACCGCGTGCCCCATATTGGGCGATAACCATTGAATTTTGTCACTTCGAATTGACTCAATACGTGTCACATCGTCATTACGACCAATACGCGCTTTTTTCCAGTTACTTGGAATGCAGTCTCGTAATTGAGCCACTTCTTGTTCAGAAAGAAAATCATCCCAGATGTAGTAGCCATGGGTTGCTAACGCATCGATCATTTTATCCATTATTGTCGTTCACTCATATTAGTTGGGCGGTCTATATAAAAAATCTTCAACCCCACAACAAATGCGATTTTTTGTCGAAACGACAACAAAATAAAAAGAGACTAAAAATAGGTGATGACGAATATAAAAATGCCGCTCATATGAGCGGCAATATCTTTTATTATTGACGAGCTTCTAATCTCGTTGGATGAACTCGCAACGGACTAAGACGTTTAATAGTCGGGCGTTGTTTGTTTTTTAACTGGATATGACAAAGTTCCAGAATTAAGCCGAATGCCATCGCAAAGTACACATAACCTTTGTTGATATGAATTTCGAAGCCTTCTGCCATCAATAAACCACCTAACAAAACGAGGAATAACAAAGCAAGTGTCTTAAAACCAGGGTAACACGACACCAGGTTATTGATTTTTTCTGCTGTCATGACCATCACGATAGCAGAAGAAACAATCGCTGCGACCATAAGTGGGACATCACTTGTCAAACCAACGGCGGTTATCACCGAGTCCATCGAGAATACAGCATCCACGGCAACAATCTGCAACAGAACTACCGCTAAACCAGTACGGGCGTGAGTTGAGTGAGCCGACTCGTTGTGATTTAACCAACTCCACAACTCTTTCAGGCTTTTAGCCAAGAGGAATGCACCACCCGCAATCATGATAACGTCTCTTCCGGTAAACGCATGGTTCGCCAAAGAAAATAGCGGTTGAGTCAGTTGCATGATCCAAGAGATTGAAAACACTAAACCAATACGAGCAATAACAGCAAGACCAATACCAAGGTTTCTTGCCAGCTTACGTTGGTGCAGCGGCAGTCTTTCACATAAGACAGAGATAAAAACGACGTTATCAACGCCTAAGACAACTTCAAGCGCAAACAAAGTGGCGAAAATAGCCCAAGCTTCTGGTTGCATAAAAAGTTCTAGCATGAGCATGTCTCCAATAATAAGAAGACATATGGTGAAGGGTTTTGTCGACTAAAGGGGTCGTCCATTAATTATTTATACCTTTGTTACTGAGGGATCATGAGTAAATCACCAAACAATCAACAAAACAATATCTATTTTAATTAACAAGGAACAAGTTTAATTCGTGTACAAATCAATCAACTCCTCCAAATTGATTAAAATTACATAGAAGCTTTAGAATTGAATAAATGAAAGCATTAAAGTCCAACAAAACTAAGATAAATTTCTAGACTTATAAGCACCATCAACCCTTATGCAACCCATTAAATGCATTGAGTTCAAAGAGAAACAGGCGTGTTTCCGAGATAAACAATAGTAAAAATTTGTTTCATGCTGATATACTGCCAAAAATCATAAGAAACCATGCTATTTATGGACTACATTGCTCTTTCGCGTATAAGCCTTAAACATCTAACTGTTTTACATATGTTGTTAACCACTCACAGCGTCACACTTGCGGCAGAACGCTTGTGTGTAACACCATCGAGCGTCAGTAAAACGCTCGGACAGTTGCGCGAAACGCTAAAGGATGACCTTTTTTACCGTGATGGCACTCGCTTAGTGCCGACAGCATTTGCGCTGCATATAGGCCCATCAATCCATGGCATACTCTCCAGTATGAATGGATTATTACATCAAGGCTCTTTCAATCCGGCTTACTATCAAGGTAGTTTTTCATTAGCAATGCGTGAAAGTTCATTTGAGCTCTTTGCGCCAGTTCTACAGCACTTGTCCCAACAACTGAGCAACCACGCGCACTTGAATGTCCATGCGAAAGAGGAAATGAGCTTCGATGCATTAGCAAGAGGTCAAGTGGATTTTTTGTTGCTTCCTCACGATCTCAGCCAACCACCCACACAAAATAAAGACTTGGTCTGGAAAACCATTTTGAAAGACGAAATGGTTTGCTTAATGAGAGCATCGAACCCACTCGCTGAGCAACCCTTATCTGTTGAAAGTTACCTTTGTGCAAGACACATCGGTATTCATGATAAAGATCTGTCACAACCTTATTTTGAGCAAAATCTCACCCAAAGGCATTCAAAGCGAAACTTGGCCATGCGTGTAGCCGACTTTGGTTCAGCTGCGGTGATGTGTCAGCACTCGGATTACTTGTTCACATGCTCCAAGCTTTGGGCAAGAGCGGCAATGCAAGCAAAAGGTTTGGTTGAACAAGCTCTTCCATTCGATTACGGACAGGTAGCCTACAGCCTCGTTTGGAACAAAGCGAGCTTAAACGATCCCGCTTTAAAATGGTTACAGCAACAATTACTCGACGCCTGCGCCATGTTAGATGCCTGTGATGCGTAAGCATAGATAAACAACGGTACTACGTGAGTACTGTCGGCACTGTGATAGGGTTACTCACGTAGCATCGAAGCTCTGATTTTAAGCGTTCGATATCATGATGAGAGCACATATCCCAAGTTAACGCCTCCCCCACTACTCCGTGATGCTGAAAGGCATTTAAACGGATAAGCACCGATTCAGGAAGAGTACTCAAGTAACGCCCAATTGCTACGATTTCTATATCTAAATCACTTTTTTGGGGAATATGCAGTAAGCGGACCTCGTACAATTTTTCGTGCTCAACAAGGTACTGAAGGGTTTTAAATACACGATGATTATCACGCCCAGTTAGCCACTGATGCGTCTCCGTCTGCCACGCTTTCAAATCGATCATTGCGCCATCCAGAAAAGGTAGAATACGCTGCCAACCAGCAACCGCTAAAGAACCGTTACTGTCGATGAAACAAGAGAGGTGCCGTAATTCAGGATCTTGTTTTATCCCTTTAAACAGCTCAATAATGAAAGGAAGTTGTAAGGTAGATTCCCCACCGGATACAGTAACACCACTGATGAAAAAGCGATGTTTGCGTATCAAATCGAGCATTGTTACTACAGAGTAGTCAGTAATTTTTGGATTAGATTGGTTCTGACATATCTCTATACAATGATCGCAGTGGGTGCACTCCTCTTTAAGCCAAACAACGTTGTTGTTTTCGTCGAACTTCAATGCGCCTGCTGAACATTCACTCACACACTCACCACAATGATTACAATGGTTTATCGTGTGAGGATTGTGGCAGTTCAAACACTGATAGTTACAACCCTGTAGAAAGATGACTAGACGATTTCCTGGCCCATCAACACAAGAGAAAGGAAGGATACGAGTGACTTTTGCCAAAAGGCTTCCACTTCGTCTAGACATCTTGTTCTTTCCTAAACCGAACTTATGCCTGCGTGTAAGTCGGTGTTACTTCATGACTCACCACACGTGGCGAGCGTTCTAAAATTTTGGTATTTTTTGCTGCTTCTGCACCTAGAAACGTCGTGTTGGTTCTCGAACCTTCTTTATCATATTTCGCGACATCTGAAAGTTTGATCATGTAGCCTGTCACGCGAATTAAGTCATTTGAAGTGACATTCGCGGTAAACTCACGATAACCAGCATTTAGTGCCCCTTTACATAAATTGAACATCGCTTCTGGGTTAGATTTCACCGTTTCATCAATCGTCAAAATATCGCTGATACCCGCACGATAATACTGATGATGCTTCGCCGTTGCTTGTACATAAGTGACAGGGTCTGGCTCTGCACCATAAGGCAGACGTACACCTGGCGTAACATCATGATCTAAGCTAATGCCGCCTTGTGCATGTAAGAGCGCTTTGCCATCTAAACCATATTTCACCGGGGTTGAGTCCACCAGTTTAGCCAGTGTTGCTGAAATATCATGAGCAAAAGTATTTGCTCGATCATTTTTTCCGTATCGCCCTATTTGCCCTTCTTTTTCAAATAGAAGGTTTACCGCTTCGGCCATGCCGTAAACGCCATACATTGGCGCGAAATAGGACTCTTTTATCAACCCTTCTTGCGTCAAAAAGCCTTGAAAGAAGTTCGATTTTTCATGCAAGTGCGTGCTTCTTGCGTTTATGAGCTCGACCATTAATCGATGGTAAGAAGGCAACGCACTGTTTAAGAAGTCGTTACAGTCTGATGCTCGTTTTGCAACTTCTTTTAAATTCATTCGCACCAATGTGTTCGAGCCACCTGCTAATGGAAGCGAGTTGTAGCAACTTACAATACCAAAGCGTGAGCCGTTGTAGGCTTTCGCGTGCATTGGGTAATTGGCGATATGCGGTTTACTGCATTCACAAATGTTCTGTGTCGCTTGACGAAGTAAGTCATCAGGCGTAACTGTCTCGTCGTACATAAAGGTGAGATTCGGTGCGATCTGCTTGAGCTCCGCATCTACTTTTAAAACAGTGCGACAAATAATGTTGTCTGTCGGTCCGACATTCACATGCATAAACGCATCTGGCAATGTGCGATCCAGCATGACCCAAAAATGTTTTAACTTTTTGTAAATCTGGCTCTCTGTTAGGTCGCCTATGTAAGGCAACAAGACATCATCTAACTGACCTAAGTAAACCGGAATGTTCGTTACCGAAGGAACATGATGGTAAATGATGGTCAGCATGTTCAACGCATCATCGAAATCATCAGCCGGAGACAACTCTAGATAGTCTGAGCCTTGCGATAGAAATTTAGCGTAATCAGGCAACACGTAGCGAGGTTTAAACGGTGCATGACCTTCAAACATATCGCAGATGATGCCTTCATCCATTGCTTGTCTCAGTGATGGAGATACGGTCATATAAGGAATGTACGATTCCGCCTCTAACGCTAAAAAACTCGACTTCTGTTTTGGAGAAAGACGGACGTCGGTCGCGATATCTAGAAAACGTTGTTGTAGTTTAGAAAGGCTTGTCATCTAAGATATTCCTACAAAGTAACCACAAGCCCACAAGACAAAATACGAGCTCTACCCCTAAAGAGTAACGTGATTTTACTCCTGCTTGACTATTGCCACTAATGAAAATAAACAAAACGTCTATTTCCATTCTGGAAATAAGACAAAGCTAAATTAGCGCATTCCAACTTACTATATGGGAAAACCTAACTGCGTACCGAAATCTGTCTTATTTATCGGTTTGCCGTCGACAACATCACGCCTGCACCAATAAATACTCCACCAGTCAAACGATTGAACAACTTCGCCCTTCCAGCGACAAACAACCAATCGGAGGCTTTTACCCCTAACAATGCATAAAATGTTAGCCAGCTAAGCTCAAAAACCACAAATGTAGACGCGAAAATCGCGTATTGAGCCAGTAGCGGTGCGGAAGGTTCAATGAATTGAGGAAACAAAGCGGTGAAAAAGACTATCGCTTTGGGGTTACTAGCGCCAACAATGAAACCACTAGTGAACGCGCTGAACGCTGTCGCGGAACTTTGAGTCGTTGCCGTTTTATTAAAATCTGTCTGAGATGAGCGCAACGCTTGAATACCTAACCAGATTAAATAAGCGGCGCCACACCATTTGATAATATTAAAAACTAACTCAGATGAAGCAATGACAACTCCCAGCCCGGTAAATGAGAGCGTAAGGACGATCGTAATCGCAGATAAACTGCCAAGCGCAGTCATGAAAGCAATACGAAACCCACTACTCACTCCTTTACTTAAACACAACAGTGAGCTTGGTCCTGGTGAAGCTGTGAGCACGAGAATGGCAAGAGTGTAAAAAATCCATGTATCTATTTGCATTGGCATCCCTTCCAGCAAAATGAGGTTTATAGCCCATTGTGTATAGAACTATTTTATCGCCCGGTTTCTATCCATGAAGCCGAGGTCTTAATAACCATCTTGCATCTAAATAACTTAGAAAAAATTAATAGATAGTTATGCAAATAAAATACGATCTACATGCAAGGATGTAAAGCCTGTTGTATAAGCTTATCTATTTCTCTTAATCATAAAAAGGCTTAGGATCGATCTCTAACGATGAAGGCGCTATCGCTCTTTCAATTTTGTACGCACTCGTTTTTAAGTCCACCATCGTGACATCAGTGTATCGTTTATACTTGCGGGAGTAGAAACATTTCACTTCTGGCTTTAATGCTTGAGATTCATTTGAAGACCAAACAATACCAACACGCCCATCGTTCAACTCGACAATAGAGCCTACGGGGTACATCCCAATGCAATTAATGAATTTGTAAACTAAGTCGGCGTCTAAATGAAATGGCGTTAGACTCAACAAGATTTTAAACGCTTCGGCAGAACTCATGCCTTTTTTGTAACAGCGATCAGCCGTTAGCGCATCGTAGATATCTACGATACAGCTCATACGGCCGTGAATTGGAATCTCCTCCCCCTTCAAGCCTCTAGGATAACCATTGCCATCTAACTTCTCGTGGTGCATCAAACAAACATCACGGCTTACGTCACTAAGTCCTTTTACGTGAAGGATAATCTCACCTGCGAACACTTGATGTAGCTTCATATGTTCAAATTCTTCAGGCGTTAGCTTCGCTGGCTTGTGCAAGATCTTATCATCGACTTTAATTTTACCTACATCATGAATAATGCCACCTACAGCAAGCTGTTTTAGCGTTGGCTTATCCAAGCCCAAGTACTTACCGAATGACACTAAAAGACAAGCGACATTGACGGAGTGTTCCAATAAGTAAGAGTCTTTTTTTCGGAGTGCAGAGACACACTGCAACGCATCTGAGTCAATCAAAACACTTTCAATGACATCGTCAGCCCAAGCTTCTACTTCATCAACTTCAATGATTTTTCCTTCAAAAGTTTGATTCAATAGTTTCTGCGCCAAATCTTTTGCTTCGGCGATCAGCTTTTTGGCTCGCTTGTGTTGGATGTCTCTCGAACGATAAGTTCGTTGACCCCTCTTAAAATCTGAGTGTTTCTGCTCTCTCGTCTCTTTAGTGGCATCAGTTGATTCATCTACAGGCTTGAAGACACACTGCTGCGAAGATAATGTTTGATCTACCCAAACATACTTTACGCCACTTGTAGCAAGCTTCTTAATGCCTTCAGGGCTAGATATCCGCCCTGCATTGGCTAAATTGACGCGCTTGTTGTGCTCTATCGCGGTAACAAACATACCAACGCCGATATCAGCGAGCGCAATTTTGATTGAATTTTTCGGATCGTACTGCATATAAAGAAGGCTTACTCGATATTAACGTCCGCATTATAAGAGATTTGATTACTTGGCGTGATAATAAATTTGAATTGATTACAATTAATGAGCATCCTGTCAATTAATAATCGGTCGCGCTCATTAAGTCCTTTTTGTTATTATGGTTTTATCCAAGATAACATATATACAAATGACGTTAGAAAACAGCACATTGATACCGACACAACTGAAAATAACTTTAGGATAATTATTCATAAATATTTATAGATTGCGGACGGCATCAATAACTGTATTTTATAAATGATTTTTACTGTTGACTATTTTTTATAAATGTCGATGATTAGCCGCCTAATCTTAGTATGTTATTAACCTAGTAGCGCATAAAATGATAGCCAAACAATTTGAACTGACACTTTTGTGATTGTAATGTACGCCAGCAGATCAACTCTATGTTATCAACCCCAACACTCATCTCTGATGCTAAAAGGCTCGAGGAGGAAATATCTTGACCACCATATTTGACCAACAAGTCTCAGATAGTGACCGAGAGTTCCTAAAAATCGTCGAAGAACGATTCATTCATATCTTCGATGTATTTAACGAAGGCCTCTTTTACATGGATGAGTTTGGCACCATGGTATTTTATAACAAGGGCTTTTATGAGCAGCTTGGTATCAACGCTGGTCGAATCAGCTTAGAGCAATGGTTAGACCTTGTTCACCCTCTCGATCGAGAAAGACTCTCCACTCGGGTCGATGCTCACATCATTACCAACAACACAAGGGTCACAACGACCTACCGCGTGCGTAAACCCAATGGACAGTACGTCTGGATTGAAGGCGTAGCCATGACCAAAGAAACAGAACATGGTCATTATATGGTTGGTAGCCACCGTGATATTTCTGAACGCAAGCTGATGGAAAGCTACATTCATCAAGTCGCATTTCATGACAATGCGTCAGGTATGGCTAATCGCGCCCATCTCTTGCTGGATATTGAAGATAGTGTGCGAGCCACCGATTCTTGTGCATCTATCTGTTACATTCAGATAGAAGAGATTAAATCTTACTTAAATCAATATGGCAGCGAGTTGGTCGATGGGTTAGTGGAAAAATTGCTACAAACTCTCAGTCACCTACCTTCTCCAAATAGTTCTGTATATCGCGTACATGATGATGACTTTGCGATTTTGATTCACGATGAATGCTCGGTAGAAACGCTGCAAAGTTATGCCGAAAGTTTAAAGGAAACCTACCACGAGGCAGTGATTGAAGAGGGCCAATACTTAGGAAGTAACATTAGTATTGGTTTGTATCCTTGCATAGATCCAAGTCACTCAGCAGAGGAAATATTACGTAAAGCAGCACGAACTTGTCAGTACGCAAGCGAGCAGAATAAAGACCGTGTTGCGGTTTACAGTGAGAAAACTCAGCATGCCGTAGACCGTTATTTCTTTATTGAACAAGGTCTAAAAAGTGCACTAGAAAAACAGACATTAAGCGTTAAGTTTCAGCCAATTATTGACGCCAAAAGCTCAAAAGTAGTGAGCTTCGAATCTCTGGTTCGCTGGCGTAGCAAAGAGTTTGGCGAAATTTACCCAGACGAATTCATCCCCGTCGCAGAGAACAAAGGTTTGATTGTCGAGCTCGGATATCAAGTCTTTGCCAAAGCGTGTGAATTTATCAAAAACTACCGTGAGCGTTACCAAAACCAAGTTCGCGTCAACGTGAATGTTTCTGTACTTCAGTTAATGAACAGTGAATTCCCTGCGCGAATTAAAGCCATGGCGGATGAGGTTGGTGTCGATCCTGAGTCTATTGTGTTGGAACTAACAGAAACGTTTATTTTGGATAATAATCAGACAGCCATTGCCCCTCTGAATACCCTCAGGGAACTAGGATTTGCACTCTCTCTGGATGACTTTGGATCTGGTTACAGTTCATTAAATAGCTTCTTCGACCTCCCGATGACACAAATCAAAATTGATAGGTCGATGGCGTGGAAAACACTAACCAACCGCTCTTCACAAGAATATCTGAAGTTTCTTATCACTATGTGCCAGGAAAATAATATTGAAGTAGTGATTGAGGGAATTGAAGACGCCAAAATGTGTGAATTTTTTACCGAAATGGGCGTCGATTATCTGCAAGGTTATTGGTTCTCTAAGCCACTTTCTGTTGCCAGTGCAAGCCGCTATTCGTTGAGTTAAGCATACTAGAGCAATATTCCGCACGGCCACGTTAAACATGCTGAACTATTCACTATAGATTTCAGACACTAACTGGCCGTGACGAAAACAAGCTTAATGTCCCCCGATTAACGTAGACGTTCAAACACCACACTCTGATCTAAATGTTCGTGATACTGAGTGTAATCTAAGCCCACATCAAAGATATATTGGGTCACCAGGTTTCTAACGCACTCTATTAATTGGCTTGCTTGCCATGGTTTTTCAAAGTAGCGGTCAATGCCTGCGGAGTTGATCGCATTAATCGTATCGGTGTGCGTCGCTTGCCCGGTAAGAAGCACTTTCCTCGTAAAGCCAAAACGACCGTCCTTTGATACATCGGTCAGCAGCTCTACTCCCGTTTTACCTGGCATCACATGATCGGAAATAATCAATGCGATCATCTCGCCTTCTGCATCAAATTCATCCATCAGTTCTAGAGCCTCACCTGCTGATTCGCAGTCTTCGACATTCAACCACTGATTTAACGGCTCTAAATCTTGTAGAACCGCGCTTAGTACCTCTCGTTGGTCATCAACGCAAATTACATTAAGCTTCTCCATGTTCACCCTCTACTGGTAACTTGATTCTAAAAATCGTTTTTTCACTGTCGCTCTTTACTACAATAGAACCGTTATATCCGGCGATAATGCGCTTCACAATCGACAGACCTAACCCTAAACCAAACGACAATCCCCCCTTTTTAGTGGTGAAGTTTGGCCGGAAAATTTTTCTACGTGTCGCTTCATCAATTTCTGGTCCGTTGTTAGCAATCGTGACCAAAATTTTACCCTTACTCTCCCGAGTATGTATTTCGATACCGGGTTTCTCCGTTTCACCAAGTGCATCGCACGCATTCTTTAATATATTTACCCAAACTTGGACGAGTTCGGTTTGAGAACCAATAAAAGCAGGTAAATCCGCAGGGCTAAAACGAACACTCACTCGTCTTAAGTCACTTTGCAATAGAGCCAAGGCGCGATTGATTGAATCATTGATGTTAATCGCTTCATCCAAGTCGATATCCGTGCGCCCCAATTGTTTTACGGATCGTACAATGCCAACGGTATGTTTAGAGGCAATGCGTAAGTCATGGAGATCTCGTCCCATTTGCCAGAAACGTATCGCTTCTTCTGGTCTTTTTAGCCAATGTTCCGAAAGGAAATTATTTGGAACGGCACGTGCAAGATCACGAGCAACCTCCTTGGTTAAACCGTAGTATTTTTCGAAGTGGCGCCCCCGCTTTCTCGCTTCGCTAGAAGAGACTTTCTGCCCTTGCATTAAACCAAAATCAAAAAATTGACTCGCTTCCGGATGAACTTCTTCAAGCAGTTCCATGATAACTGTCTCTAGCCGTTCTGATTTACTGCTTACAACGCCTATCGCATTGTTCAACTCATGAGCAATACCCGCTGCAAGCTGCCCCAACGTTGTCATTTGCTCTGCGGTATGAAGCTTTTGTAGTGCTTTTTCTTTAGCCAATGCCTCTTGCATTGCGCGCCGTTGACGACGAGATAATTCGTTAACCATCACAGGCATAAATTGTGTCGTCAATGGTCCGTATATCGCCTCTTCCACGGCGGGTGTATCACGTTGTATCCAAGCCAATTCAACATCGGTTTGAGCAATCACTGTCGAAGAGGCAGTCCACGTACCAGAAAAGAAACTGTGTACGCCAATAAACGCACCTTGAGACGCAGAAAATACCTGGATCGGTTTCTTGTCATCTTCCGCGTAATAGCCCGCCAGCTCTCCCGAAAGCACATAGTACAAGCGATCGTTGTAGCCTGCTTGCTCAATAAGCACCGACCCGGATAAAACCGTTAATCGGCGTTCAAGGTGATTAAAGTAGCGTTGTACTAACGCGTCTAACTTCGTTTCGTACATGGGTTATCCAATATGCCCAACAGTATGTAAAATCCACACCATCACAAAACTGAGTAATACGCCAATCACGCCTAGCACGGCACCGATACGAGCCATTTGGCCGCTCTCGACATGCCCTGTTGCATGAGCTAACGCGTTTGGTGGCGTACTGATTGGTAACGACATACCGAGTGAAGCGGCAAATGTCACGACCAAGATTAGAGTAACTTCAGCGCCGAGAGGCGTTAGCGAAGCCATAGAAGTACCCAGCGCAGCCATAATCGGCATCAGCAAGTTTGCGGTGGCTGTATGCGACATAAAGTTTGCCATTAACAAGCACAAGAAAGCCGCACCAAACAAGACAACATATGGCGAGAACTGATCAAACGGTATGCTGTGTACCACCAGCTTCGCAAGCCCGGTTTTATCTAGAGCAAGGCCCAGAGCAATACCGCCTGACACCAACCAAAGCACATCCCAAGAGATTTTCTTCAAGTCTTCTTTGTTGATGATGCCCGTCAAAGAGAACACTGCGACCGGAATTAATGCTACTGTGTAAGAATTCATTCCATGTGCAGAACCCATCAACCAAAGAATAATCGTGCCGGCAAAGGTGACGTAAACCATTATTGCTTTGGGTGTTTTCAAAAACTTGCTTTTAATGTTCAGATCGATGGTGGTTTGTTCGGCTTTATACAAAAAGCCAATCAGAAACCAGGCTAACGCCATCATCACAATAACGAATGGCACACCAAATACCATCCATTCACCAAACGTAATTAAGTTGTCACCAACCAAATATTTTAGGGCGATGGCATTCGGTGGCGTGCCGATTGGAGTACCAATGCCACCAATGTTGGCCGCAACAGGAATACACAAAGCGAATGCAATTCGACCTGGGTCTTTAGGCCCGAAAACTGCTATCACAGGGGTTAAAATGGACAACATCATCGCTGTTGTTGCGGTGTTTGACATAAACATGGAAAAAACAGCTGTGATCAGCATCAACCCCAGCATAACGAACTTTGGTTTTTGTCCAAATGGTTTGAGTAACACTCGGGCTAAGTTGACATCTAACCTGTACTTTGTCGCCGCCATAGCCAAAAAGAAACCGCCGAGGAAGAGCATGATAATCGGACTAGCGAAGGTCGCCATTATCTCGTTATATTGTAATAGCTCACCAAAATGTGGCTGCCCTTCTTGCAAACGAAAGAGCACAATACCTTTATTTGATACAAGCAATAGCTCTAGGACAATGATCACAACCGAAGTGGCGTAGATTGGAATTGGCTCGAATACCCAGCAAAGTGCGGCAAGCAAGAAGATTGCAATCACTCTTTGCTGGACGATAGTAATGCCATCAAATGGGAACGCAGAGAGAGGCATTAACCAAACAAGCAATGGTATCAATGTTGGAACAACGTATTTGAGATAAGGGCGCATAGTACTACTTCTCTTCCTGAGATGGTTAGCCAGACACATTTGGCGTTTGGAACGCTATTACCCGCCGCAAAACCAAAACTTTCAGACTGTTTTTAAGCCTTCAGAGACGAAATGCGGTAATGGCGTTCCAGAGAAGATTATGTACACTGTTTTCAAACAAAACGTTGGTGCGAGATCAATGAACTCGTTTTCACATTGGAAAACATTTTATATCTGTGTTCAAGCTCACTAAATGCTCACTATTTAAGTTAAATATACTTTTCCATCATAAAGTTAGTTAAGGTTTCTCCCCTAACCTCAACACGTTGTCGAGACTTAACTGTGAAACCCATTTTCTCGTAAAAAGGTCGGGCGGTAATACTCACTTCAGAATACAGTCGTTTTATCCCCTGTACTTTCGCCTGTGAACAAAGAAAAGACATCAAATCACGACCAACACCTTGTCCTTGGTATTCATGATGGCAAAAGAAATGATCAATCAAGCCGTCACCTTGCAAATCACAATAGCCAACGACCTGCCCTTCTATCTCCGCGACGTATGGTTGAATATCGTCCATTTTTCGTTGCCACACATCGAGGTCAAAATCTGATGGTGCCCAAGCGGAAACTTGTGATTCCGTATAATCGCGACGATTAATGATTCGCACAGTATGGTAAAAGAGTGCCCACAGTGTTGGGGCATCCTCGGTGCGATAACAGCGTATTGAGAGCATCAATTTCCTCATTCCTATTCAATAAATACTAAGCATTAACGCAAAGTGATACTAGTGAACTCATCATTTTCAATGCCAATCACTAAAGGCTTCCCAATCTGATCACTGTTCATCAATACGGTAGTATTCAGCTCACGGCTTGATCTGCGTATATTGCTTTTTCTTATGATATGAATATTCACAATATAATCGGAATACTCCTTTGTGATTCCGCCGGAAAATTCTACGTGCTCACTTTCATTGTCTCGGACAACATGAAATTTTCGATTGGCTTGAATATCAGTACTGATGGAGGAATCACCATAGTTCAGCACAACGGACGTTGGTTCGCTATCTTGATTGGCAAAACAGCCAAATGCGAACATGCTTAATGCGAGTATACTTTTTGATTTAAACATTAATTATTCTATTTCTAGTTATTTTTCTGCTATTTGCATGACCAAACAGCACTTGTTCTGTGAGCGCCTATTGTGCCATAGCTGAACGCTGACTCTAAACGCGCAAAAAGATGAGCGATGAAAATTCCGCCCAAAACAAGCAAATGTGAGACAATGTGAGGGTCCCAAACTCACTCAATTAGTCAAAATCCACTGTAAGCCTCTGTTTTTTAATGCTTTTAATGCATGTGGTCGTGTAAGGAATACATACAACCTCTTACTTTTTCATACGCAACTAGACGAATCGTTCGAGAAATACGGCATCGTCTATGCCACATGTTACAAATCGGCTTACCTTATTATTACGTATGAACTGGAATTATGGCACTAACTTCCCTCTCTCTTTTAATAAGGAGAGGATTTCAACAATCAGGCTTGCCACGTTTTTATAGCTAAAATCAGTAGAGCGTTACCAACATCGGTTGGTCTAGGAGCAATAAATGAAAGACCTTCTCAACTTTACTCACCTTGTAAAAATTGGGTTCATGTCAATCGCGGTTATGCTGGGTGGATGCACTCAAGGAGATTGGCGTACTGCTAGCAGAGAACCTGCGGGTATCGCACCCGACCCTTCTAATGTTAAGCATGCTGTGATTGAGTTTTACGCCGCAGATGCGTTTGGTTGGCGAGGCTGGTTTGCTGTTCATACATGGTTTGCAATAAAGCCTGAAAATGCGAACGAATATACAGTGTATGAAGTAGTCGGCTGGAGAGTGAATCGCGGACAACCCGCTCTATATCAGTACCAAACTGGGACGCCAGATCGATATTGGTATGGTGCAAAACCAGAAAAGATCCTCTCCATACAAGGTGAAAAGGCCCGCCAGCTTATCCCTAAAATACAAAGTGTTATTAACCAATACCCTTGGGCTGAAGAATATACGCTGTTTCCAGGGCCAAATAGCAATACATTTCCGGCTTGGGTGGGTAAACAAATTCCAGAGTTAGAGCTAAACTTGCCGTTTCGCGCAATTGGTAGCGGTTACGCCAGCGATTAACAGCAAAGGTTAGTCACTGGCTCGTTTTATGTTCAGCATAAAGCGCAATATCTATTGTGCGTCGTCACCCAACTCCGTTCTATTTCTTCCATTATGTTTCGCTTTATACAGTGCATTATCGGCGTCTTTCATTACCGCTTCAATTGGTGTGTCATTGCCTTTCCAGTGAGAAACGCCCAACGAAACCGTGACCTTACCAACCACCTGAAAGTCATGTTGTTCCACGTTGTGTCTAATACGCTCTGCAACATCCATAGCGTGGTTTACGTCTGTTTTTTCCAAAAACATCATAAACTCTTCACCGCCAGAACGACACAGGTGATCATTAGAGCGAGCTTGGTCTTTCATTAACTGCGCAAACTCTCTAAGTAAGTTGTCACCCACGTCATGGCCATAGTTATCGTTTACGCTCTTAAAGTGGTCAATATCTAGCGCCAAAACAGAGAACGCGGTATTTTCCTGCTTAAACAAACCAAGAACTTTATCTAATCCACGTCGATTCAATAATCCAGTCATCGAATCTGTTAATGTATCCAGTTGCAGCTTATCAATGGTTTTTGACACGATACCAAATGCTTTAAGAAAACTAAGCTTCAAATGTGAGACCTCAAAATACCAAGACTTAACCAGTTTGAGATCATCGATAGATGATGAATGTTCTTCGACACCTCGCACAGCACCCGCTAACTGCCAAAGTGGTCTAGAAATAAGAAGGGACAAGAACCAAATTAGCAACAAAGTTAATAAACCAATTGGAATCGACTTAAGGAAAACATTCCACATCTGTTCATCTAGCACAGATAACGTCATCGATTTCGGGCGCTGAGCAACAATTCCCCATCCTGATGACTTTACTGGCGCATAACCAGCAAGCATTTCGACGCCGCGAGAGTTAACAATTTCTTTGTTGCCGCTCTGCCCCATCGTCACCGCTTTGATTGCTTCATTATCGTCGATTACTTCACCAACCCTCGATTGATCTGGGTGATAAATCAGAGTGTTACTCTCATCGACAACGTAAAGGAAAGAACCATCTTTGTATGCGTGCTGGCTGAGTAACTCTGCGAGAATATTTTCTTTTTCTAGATAAATAGTGCCGCCGATATAACCTAAATATTCATTAGATTGAGAAAATATAGGGTATGAGATGGTTAACAAGTAATTTCCAGCGGGCGATATAAATGGTTCAGTAACAACTGGTGCTTGAGCGTTTAAAGATTGGCGTTTTCTTTCACCCACTAACCTTACACCTTTCACCTGAAGTGTTTCAGGTGATACGGAAATAATAACCCCTTTTGCATTAACGACAACCACAGAGTTAAATGATTTGGTTTGCGTTCTTAATCTCTCAGCCTCTTTATCAAGAAGCTGAGCGTCATGCATCTTGTCTTTTAGCACGTTCGCACTGTATTTTAGCTGCGACATTGAGCTTTCTATGAAAGAGTCTGTCATTTCAGACATTTTTTGGGCGTAAACACGGTTTGATTCTAACGTGTTATTGATGATGAGATCCCTTTGAACACGATAAATCGAGTAGAATGCGTTGATCAAAGTGACAAGCACACTGAACACACATAGGGTGACAATAAGATTTCTAAGATTGAGTTTTTCTTTTCTTCTAAAAGACATTGCCAATGGCCAACTTTGAAGGCTTTCTATATGAATGAGCGTATAGGTTATATGAAATTGATTTGATTTTCAGGTAGTAAGTTGGGATCAATGTTAATATTTGCTCACATTAAAGAACACTTTATGAGCTAAAAAGAGAATTCAGTAGCACGATAAAGAACCGTGCTACTTTCATATTTGGCGTTTAAGAGGGTTTTGTCTCTATCATCGTTTTTAATATATCCACAACTAGCTGATGATCATCTAACTGCGGTAAACCCGATACCGTCACGACCCCAACCAAACCAGACCCAGAAAGCCGAATTGGGAACGCGCCACCATGAGCACAGTACTCACGAGCATCGAGATGAGGCTGATTTTCGAAATCACGTTGCTTTTGCTTGTTGTACAGAGAAAGATAGTAAGAGCTGTGGCCATACCTTAATACTGAGTTTCGCTTCCTACGGACCCAATCTAAATGATCAGCGCAGGTTCCTGCCATCGCGTATTGAAATAGCGTTTGTCCAAAGCCGTAAACCTCAATAGCAACAGCCGCGCCGCGAGCTTCAGCCTCTTCTTTTAGAGCGAGGCCGATAGACCACGCAATATGGTGATTAAATTCCGCCAACTGAAGTTCATGCTCTTGCAGGGCCACGAGTTCAAGCGTCAAACTCATGGTTTCACCTGAATCGTTTTACCCGTTTTACTGCTTTCCAATGCCATCTCAATCAGAGCGATATTCTGTACTGCTTGAGCGGCAGGAACCGGGTTATCAGTGCCCAAACGAATGGCGTCTGCCACACCAACAAAGTAAGCTTGGTACTCGCCTCTCTCCGTTTTGATAGTTTGCGCACCGTCTTCGTCGTAACGGACGCCGTATAACACCTCATCTTCTTCCGACCAAGCATCGTTTTCCGGCAAACGGCCTTCTTTTAAGTAGCCCTCTTGAGGATCTAATCCGAACTTTTCATATTTAGCTTCCGTACCCAATACTTTGTAGCGGAGATTCGGCTCTGGGCTATACAAGTTTGAATGCAAGTGCACAATATGCTCAGGGTAATGAAGTATCAAGTTGTAATAATCAATCGTCGTCGCGCCCGGACGCATCATTCGACATTGTGCGTCTATCGCATCTGGCAAGCCAAACAACACCAATGCTTGATCGAGAAGATGAGGAGCAAGGTCGAATAGAATACCACCGCCATCTTGAGCCTGCTCTCGCCATCGTTGACGAACTTCAGGGCGGTAACGGTCAAAGTGTGACTCAAACAGCTTTATATCACCTAACTTACCTTGTTCGATAAGAGATTTAACCGTGAGAAAATCTCCATCCCAACGTCTATTGTGAAAAACGCTCAGCACTAGACCTTTCTCTTCCGCCAAGGCGATAAGTTCATTACCGTCTTCTATACGAGTAACAAACGGTTTCTCGACGATGACGTGTTTCCCATTGTTCAACGCACGCTTTGCAAGTTCGTAATGTACGTCATTTGGCGCAGTAATGATTACGAGCTCTGCATCACTATCATCGAGTAAAGTATTCGCATCAGAAAACCACTTAGCATCTGGCCAATCATTTTGAACCGCCTCCTGTTGACGAGAGCTTATCGCGCTCAGCGTTAAATTTGGTAGCGCTTTAATGAAGGGTAAATGAAACGTTTTTGCTGAATATCCGTAACCAATCACAGCGGTTTTTACGGGATCGTAAGCCATTGTAAGATTCCTTATTTCGGTGATACAACAATACATTCAATATCATTGTGATCGAGGAGTTGTTGAAAATCTGATTGAGGGGGATGATCGGTAATAATGATGTCGATCTTTGACAAATCACATACGTGGTGGAAATTGTCGCTACCAATTTTTCGGGATTCACAAACGACGATGACCTGCTGAGCTTGAGCAATCATCGCTTGTTTCATTGTTGCTTCTAACAAACTATTTGTTGTCAGCCCTCGGGATGTCAATGCACACACGCCAATGAACGCTTTGTTCACGTGATACTGCTGCATTTGCTGCTCTGCTTGCGCCCCTAAAACTGCTCTGGCATAAGGGTCAAAGTGTCCGCCTAAGAAATAAACGTCCATTGTGTCGTTTGTTTCAGCAGCGGTCAGTACATCAATGCTGTTAGTGACGACGTTGAGCTTGTTTTCTCCACAATGTGCTTTTCCTGCATAGAGTGGGAGCAGAGACAAAATGGTGCTGGTATCAATAACAAGATGGTCGCGCTCATCCAACAACGCTGCGGCAGCTTGAGCTAGTCGATGTTTAACGTCACTCACGGGTCGACTCGCGTATGCCTCGGTATGGGAAGAGATCGGCGCAAGCATGACACCACCTCGTATTCTTTGTAACCCAGGTTGCTGACTCAACTTAACTAAGTCTCGACGAGCTGAATCTCGCGAGATACCAAAGTACTCACAAACTTCAGACAACGTTACTTTGTTTTGCTGCTCCAGCTTCGCTCTGAGTGCTACGAGTCTTTCTTCTTGTGTCATAACTTAAATTCACTTAAGTGGTTTTAAGTAAACTTGCCACAATAATAGAAAAATTACCAACAAAACCACTTACAACCAACTCAATTGACCAAAGGTTAACCAAAGATAAATGAGCAGCAAGGCAAACTTCCTAGAGCGGTACGTTCACTCAAGCCCACATAGTTAGGCGTATGAAGTTTATTTATACCCGTTTAAAACAACTGGCTCATCTAGCCCTAACTTCACCCTATTTATTTTAATAAGCGCTTTTGGTAGTGGAATAAACCCAGCATTTCGTACCTGTTGTGTATTGTTGTCGGTTGTAAGGAGTTCAAATAGCTTTGATTTTTTGATCTTCTGATTAGTGTCGAATTGTTTATTTATATAAACGTAATAGACCACGGAAAATGGATAGCGAAGAGAATAGATGCAATCTGTGCTCAAAGAGCATGAGTCATCGTTATGATGAACGGAGAGAGCCTTGTAGCTCGACCACTGTTCTGAGTATTTAAAATCGGAGTATCGCATATAAGCTTTGGCTAAAAAGTCGTCGCTTAAAGCCCGTTTCAATCGGTCTTCATCAAGCATTTGAATCGATGATTGACAACCATTAGAGCTCACATCTGGGTTACTTAAACGCATCTCCCCGAAAGCATACGTATTTGCATCACAGCGTTTCAATTCACTAACGGAAACACTATCTACCGTACTCTTTTGACTATTGATTACGACAATAGCGTTTGCCATTAAAAACAAACGTATAGGCCTGTGGCCTCTTTCTCGTTGAAATCGAGAGATGTTTTCATCTGACCATTTCTTAGATGTGATCGCAATAGAGGTCCCGTCATTTAGCATGTCGTTAAAACCACCAGACTGAGATGCAAGCGCTACATTTACACTTGGCTCATCTATCAATGTTTCTATCGTTTCTAGTATCTCTGGTTCGACAAAAATCGATGTTCGAGCCTCAGAGTCAGCAAATGCCAGCGGTGAAATCAAACATGAAGCTAGAGCAAATAAAGGCAAGACTTTAATTTTCATAATTCAACTCCAACTTCGAATTAGGTGTCAACTCGCTGTCCGAACTAAATATAGTCCACGCTTGTTCAGTACTTTCAGCTTTCGTGTTTACAACAGCAATTGTGCGCCTTTCCCGTTTTTTTAGTTGTACCGTCAATGCCGTATTCTGATAAAACTCTTGCTCTTCAATTCGATTATCTTGAATGCCGTTTCTCACTAGCAATTCTCGTATAGCTGCCGTCCTTTTCTTTGCCAACGCTTTGTTGTATTCGAGTGACGCTTCAGGGCTTGTGTCTCCTATCAGTATGACTTGCGCATTTGGGTTACTCTGAAGCAGTGCTTTCAACTCGCTTAGCGGCATATCATGAGATGGCGTTACCTGATGCTCATCCATCGCAAAGAAAAAACTGATCAGGTGTGTCTGCGAGTCGTTGACCCAATTCGCACAACCTTCACTGTCAACAACGACACCTTTTGGCGTATCTGCGCAGTTATCTCGTTGGTTTATCACACCATCACTATCATTGTCTTTAAGGTCGTTGTACTGGTAAGTGGTCAACGTCGTATCCGGTGATTCAGCACAGCCCGCTAACATGAAAACTAGAAGACTCGTCACTGCGAATTTATCCATTATTGTTCTCCTTCCAGTTCTCTGGATACTCAACTCGCAACGCATAAGTCAGAATCCCCATCGAGTTGAATAAACGGTAAGTGGCAACCAAATGATCGTACTTTGTTCGGGTGTAGTTCCGTCTCGCAACAAACGTTTCAACTTTGGCATCTAATACATCTAACAAACTGCGTCGCCCTACATTGAACTGCTGGATGTACCCTAATTCAGTTACTTTCGCCGCATCAACGTTGACTTTTAAAAACTCCATTTGCTGTTGAAGCAATGTATGTGCGTCCCATGCCAGCCTTACACCTTCATTCGCATCTAGTTCTGCATTTGCTCGAATAGCCCTCGCCTCCTCAACTCTCCAGGCGGATGACTCCACTCGGGAGTCTGTAGAAAAGCCGTTAAAAAGATCGTAGTTGACCGTCAGCATAACCTTTGCATCTTCGTTAATGCCTTCAATATTATCCACGTTGTCTGTTTTGTTGGCTGACAGCTCAAGCTTGAGCTCTGGGTAGTAACCCCCCTTTTCTCTTTTTACTTCATGTCGAGCTGCCTCTAAATCTTTCATCGCCGACTGTATGGATGGGTGCAACCTAACCGCTTGTTTGAGTGCTTCGTCAAGCTTATTCGGAAGCAATTCCTGCGGGTAAACAGGCTCAACTAAGTTTTGCGGCGCTCGACCAACTAAACGTACAAATCTTGTTCTAGCATCGGAAAGATTGTTTTGGGCGGCAATCAATGAGGACTGTGTTGTCGCGACACGCGAAGAAACTTGCGCTAAGTCGGAGTTGCTGGTTAAACCTTTTTCTTTTTTATCTAGAATGAAACGGTAGATCTCTTGGTGTTCACTTAGGTTTCTTTCTGTCAGTTTCATCAACTCTCGGGCATGTAAAACGTCCACATACGCTCTGACAGTATCTAATGCGACATTTTCCGCAGATGCCAATAAGCCCAAGCGTTCAGCTTCAGCCTCGTAAGATAAGCGATCAACGTCAGCACTTGTTTTAAATCCATCAAATAACAGTTGGGAGATTCTTACGCCCATCTCCGTTCTTTCTAATGTTCTATCTTCACTGTCGATGTAGTTTCCGTTGTTATATCGAGTACCTTCGTACCCTGCTGCTGCATACAAATTAACCTGAGGAAGAAATGAACCATTTATGGCATTTCGGTCTCGTACCATCGACTCATAGCGAGAATAGCGAGCAAGCAAACTTGGGGAGCTATCGAGAGATAACGTCACTGACTCTTCTAAAGTCAAAGCGTTTGGCGACGATGATACTGCAAACAAGACCAATAACGTTGATTTAAGCCGCATCTTATATCCTTATGTCTATCTTTCTCTGAGCGAATTCTCTTTCGCACGTAATATAGGTTTTAACCAATAATTCAGTACTGTTTTTTCTCCTGTAAGAATGTCTACCACAACCTGCATTCCCGGGATGATCGTAAACTTATCATCAACCTTGAAAGTAACGTTGGCACGGTAGTAGGCATTGCCCTCTTCATTTTGAAGTGCATCGGCGCTTACGTAGGTCACTTCTCCTTCTAGGCCTCCGTAAATGACAAAGTCATAGGCAGACAACTTTACCGTTGCCGGCAGGCCTGGCCTTATGAAGGCGATATTCTGAGGAGAAATTCTCGCTTCAACGATTAACGTGCTATTACGAGGGACTATTTCTAAAATAGGCTCACCCGGCTTAACCACACCTCCGATGGTTCTGACAAAAACATCTTTGATGGTTCCATCGACCGGAGAAAGTAACTGCGTTCGATTCAACTGATCCGCAATCGCCTGACGACTTTCATTGAGCTGCGCTAGTTGCGTCACAACTTCATTGAGCTGCCCTTGTGCCTCTGCCCTAAAAGCAAGCGCAGTACCACGATAATCTGCGATGGATTCAGAATACACAGCCCTTTGCTTTTGGGCAGCAGCTTGTGAACTCGCGATGTCTCCTTTGAGCTTTATAACGTCTCTATTCAGTTTTAATAATTCCACTTCAGCTACCGCGCCACTAGAAACCACCTCTCTCAGCATATCTCGCTCTTTCGAGACAATAACCAGACTGCTTTTTAGTGTTTGAATGGTATTCAAGGTATCTAGATAAGCTTGCGATTGTTGCTCAATTCGCAATTTAGCCTCCTCCAGCTCAGACTCCAGTTGGCTCAACCGCTCAAGATAGTTTGCTTTGGCATTCAGATAGGCAGAGTGGCCGGTCATCGAAATATCAAATGTCTGAGGCTCGATACTCACTTGTTGTTTCCAATCCAGTTGGAGGCTATTCACTTTTACCGTTTCTAATTCAATTTGAAGCCTCTGCTTTCTGGCGAGCAAAGATTCAACTTGTTCAGAGGTCTCCGAATAGGTCGACTTAAACCTTGTATCATCCAGAATAGCGATGGTTTGCCCCTTAGTGACGCTTTCACCAGGCATGACAAGTAACTCCTTTAGAATGCCTCCCTCTAAGCTCTGAATCGTCTGAACAGACAAAGTAGGAACAACCTTTCCTTCGCCGACAACCACTTCGTCTAACCTCGCCCACGAGGCCCAAATAATCACACTTAGCACTAACGCGGCAGACAACCAAATCAACGTTCTCGAACGGTTTGCTAAATGAGCATTACTCCAACGAACTGTGCTCATCATTGACCTCCTTCGCGTACAATTGATACTGCGCGTACTCTGTTCGTTTTCGCGTTAGACTGTTGTTTAGCAAAAATTTCTTGGGGCGATCCTTCCCTCAAAATTGTGCCTTTATCAAGCACAACAATTCGATCACAAAGCGATAATAAGGAATGTTTATGAGAGCTAATAATCATCGTCGTCGAGTGCGGCAACGATTTGAGAGCATTAAACAATGCATTCTCAGCAGGCTGGTCTAAGGAACTGGTTGGCTCGTCTAAAATTAATGCTGCTGGGTTTCGATAAAAAGCTCTTGAAATCGCTACAGCTTGCCTTTGCCCCCCCGACAAATAACGCCCTCCTTCTCCGACTTGCGTTTCTAGACCATGAGGAAGGCGACTCATGTACTGGTTCAAACCCGATAATTCTATCGCACGGCGTAAACGTTCTTGATCAATAACATGATGTCCTAATACTATGTTTTCCATAATGCTGCCGTATATAAGATGCGAATCTTGGCCAACCCAACCCGTTTTCTCTCTTATCAATTCGGCGGACCAAAGCTGACTGTCAATGTCATCAAAATAAACGCTACCCTGTAAGGTACTGAGTTGATTGGTAATAATAGAAAGGAGTGTAGACTTTCCGGCTCCTGCACTACCAATAACGCCAACGCGTTCGCCTTGCTTGATAGTAAGATTAATATCTCTCAAACATGGCATATCAACATCTGGGTATTGGAAGCTCACGTTTTCTAAACGTATATTCCCTGTAAATTCGGCAGACGTAATGACCTGACTGCGTTGCACCTCCTGAGGTAAAGACATGATAGAATTTAAGCCTTCAACCGCTGTTTTTGTCTGTTGATAGCGAAGTAACAGCATAGCTAACTGGTTAATCGCCCCTGCAGCACGACCGCTAAGCATGACAATAGCAATGAGCCCCCCCATGCTGAGCAATCCCTCAGAAATTCTGTACACGCCTGTTACAAGTAACATTACGGTAATTATCTGCTGGCTAGATTGAATGGAGTAAGCAACGATATTCGAATAGTTTCGCGATTGATTTTGCCAATCAGAAAGCATGGATACCGTTTGCTCCCAACGCTTTTGTGCTTCTCCCGTAGCGTTATTTTGCTTAATCTCTTTTAAAGAGGACAATGAATCAAACAAGTGAGCTTGTCGCTTCATGGATAGTGCAGCACTTTCCGTATGTGATTGTTCTATTTTTGCTTTTACCGCAAAGCCAAGGATCAGCAGGGTAAACATGACGGCAATAGGTATGAACATCATTGCCCCACCTAGCCAACCTATTAAGACTAAAAATAACAACGTAAATGGGAGATCAACTAAGGTCACAAGAGATGCAGAAGTAAAAAAATCGCGAACACTATCAAAATCTTGTAGTTGTCGAGCGAATGCACCGACTGATGCAGGACGGTGTTCAAGTTTCATCCCCATAACTTTAGAAAAAAGTATCGAAGAAAGCTTGTTATCGATGTACTTACCCGCGGTATCAGTGACAACTCCCCTTGCTTTACGCAATAGCCAATCAAAAATAATGATGACGGAGACACCAGCGACCAAAACCCATAATGTACTGAAAGCTTGATTAGGCACTACACGATCGTAAACGTTCATAGTGAAAAGCGGAATAACTAGCGCTAGCGTATTGATAAGGAAAGAGGCAATCAAAAGATCTCGATACCACGGAGACATTTCTTTCACTACGGCGAAAAGCCAATGTTCATTATAATCCGCTTGAATAGAACTTATCCGTTTGTCCAGCTCTGGACGCATAGAAACTTGCCATGCTTGAGGCTGGAATCGATTATGCAGTTCCTCGCTCGTGACGTATTGCGTTTCACCTTGATCTTCACTAAATAACGTGACTTGATAATCGCTGTTATGTCGCTCAGATATAATAGCGGGTTGTAACGTCTTCCTATTGATTACCACCAATGGAAAGCTCAACATTGCGGTGGATTTTAAATCGATTA
Organism: Vibrio sp. D431a; assembly: GCF_030248655.1. Classification (NCBI taxonomy): domain Bacteria; kingdom Pseudomonadati; phylum Pseudomonadota; class Gammaproteobacteria; order Vibrionales; family Vibrionaceae; genus Vibrio; species Vibrio sp. D431a. Next base: position 100,540 of record NZ_JAHGAP010000016.1, read on the forward strand.
ATGTGAGTTCAAGATCGGCTCGCTCAGCGGCTCTGATGAATAAGTCAACATCCAATCTACCCCCAACAAGAGGTAATCCAGAAAGCACCTTTTTTGTATGGTGTCTAACCTCAAAATAACGCATCAACCAAGTTAACGAATGCCCCCAAGGATCGTTAGTCAGCTCACTTGATGAGGATGAGTGATGCTTCATGACATACCACCTACTAGCAAGTTGTTGTCATCAATCATCTTCTGTAAGACATTTTCTTCGGCTACGCCAGTCGAGTCACCTTTGTAAAGCTGATCGAGAGTGACGCCCTGCATAAGAATCTGTTGTTTTGTCCCCGTCTCTTCTGGTTTTATGTGAAGCGTTACGCCATCATCATTCTCTGTTAAATCGAGCTTATTATCGACTTCTGTTATCGAGGTAGCGGTGATTATCGAGGCGATATCAATTGTGTCATTATCATCACCAATAACGGATATTTGGAAGTCGTTGATCACATCGTACGAGGGCTTTAACTCGTTACCGAGCCCTGAACTGTCAAACTCGAATACATCGCTGCCACTTCCTCCAATAAGCAAATCATTAGCATCTGTCGCAAGTAATGTTTGGTCACCCTCTTCCACTAAGGCAACATTGACTGTCTGAGCAGCACCTTCTGCGACTGTAGCACCCAGTGTTGCAATCGGTTTTATCGACAACGTAAAATCACTTGCACCGCTAAACCCGCCAACGATGGAAAGATCAGCGACATCCTCTTGATCAACAGTATAAAAGCCGTTCAATCTTTCACCATGACTCAACTCTAGATCTGTTGGTAATCCGCGAATCTCCACACTTCCAAACTCTTCGGGTGCAGGATTGACTAAATTCATGCTCAACCCCAAAGGAATACTCCCAGACGCTTCAGACACAATAGATTGATAATCGGCCGTTAGTGTTGGCTCATCAGCTTCAGGGGTAACAACAATGGTTAGATCGGTAGTTTGCACATCTCCAAAATCGGTTTCGAGTGTCTCTGACACTATCGCTTGATCAAACGTTCTAACATTGAGAGCAACATCCATCGTTCCAAATGCATCCTTCGGAACGAACTCCAAACCTGACACTTCATTTGCTCGCACTAATACCGTCGCCACGGCATTGCCCGCGTCATCGAAGGTAAAGGATGAGAATTGAGTTCCAATACGAATCCTACCTAAGCCTTCCAATGCAGAGGGTTCAGAGCTTGCTTTGATCAACATCGACACTTCTATATATTCGTTGCTATTTGTTTCAAAACCGCTCGCTAAAAAGTCAATCGAAATGGAATCACCTTCATCTCCAGTGAACGTGTTAGAGGTTGTATTCAACGATACATCGTCGCCAATCGGTTTTACGCCGACGTTGAACTGAGAAGTGGTATAGTTATAGTCGTTTGATCCAGACTCTTGGGTAATAGCTTGCAGTGTTAGTGAAATATCCCCACTAAAATCTAGTGGCGGTAGAAAATAAACCTTATCAAGTTGTGCTTGAGTTAGCTGCCACTCCTTGCTCTCACCATCCGTTGAACCGTTATCAGGGAGTAATTCGAACGTCCCATTATTGTCCCAAACCAACACGGCTCCGTCTGGCACTCCTGTCATGACCAAAGACATCGACTCAGAACCATCTTGATCGATTAATGATGCAGATAAGTTCCCTAAATAAATATAATTATCTTCATCACCAACTACGTCTTCTGTTTCCAGAACCGCTTTATCAACCACTGGGGCAACGGTAACGGTAACTTCTGTTGATTTAGTTTGAGTATCTTTCGCACTGTCAGTACTTAAACAACTTCCCGTGACTTCATCAGTAATGTTTGCGTCAACGGAAATAACAAGCTCTCCACTGTAGTTTTCAGGTGGGATTAGCTGAATTTCGTTTAGACGCGTAACATCTGTCACTACCCATGTTCCATCACCGTTGTCAATGAGTAGGCTCGGGTCCACGGCAGTAAACCGCGCATTCTCGTCAGACACAGATAAAGAAACCCAATTGACACTTTCAAGGCCAGTCGCTGCGTCACCTTCTCCAGTAATGGACTGCATTGGCCCTTCGCTATCGCCCAATACAAGAGCAAGATTCAGGTTGGTTATAGTATCTTCTTGAACCGTAACTTCGCTTGGTGCTATCGCGATATCATCGACAACAGGAGAGATTTGTACCGTAATGGTCTGAGAGGTTGTTTTCGAGTCACCATCGCATGGGGCCGTTTCTGTCACTTCTAAATTGAAAGTAATGCAACCAGCAAAGTCCTCATCCACGCCAGTAAGCGTCAAGGAAGACAATCCGGCGCTAGAAATTGAATAACCTAACAGATTGCCCGCATTATCATAAGCAGGTATCACACCTTCGCCAGTAAGCTCGACTCCTTCAGGTAAAGAATCTGCGGCGACAAAGAAGGAAACTAAGTTACCATCACTACTCGCTACATCAGGGTTTAAAAACGCCCCAATTGAGACATCTTCACCTTCTTTACCTACAATATCCCCACTTTGAACGCTTCCTGGTTCACCAGGATCAGCACACTGGTCTCCATCTCCTTCATGGCCAGTAATTTGAATTTGGAACTGACCTGTGATGTATTGAGCATCCGTTCCATCTCGAACATACGCTAACACATTCACATCAAGTATCTCTGTATTAGATGGGCTATAAATCGATGCGCCAGCAAGCAAATCTTGAGCGGTTTCCAACACGCTATCACTTGTGATTCCTTCCATTGGAATCAGCCAGTTCCCATCGGCATCTTGAGAAGCACCGTTCGGATGAGTAACAATGAGGTCTTGACCCTGCGGTATCTGTAAAACGATGTAATTGAGATACTCTGAACCATCAATATCCGCTTCTGTAAATGTAATGCCTCCACTCACGTCGACAGCAGACCCATCCGTACTTGTGAATACTTCAGTCGCGCCTTCTAAACGTGTTTTGTCAATATCTTCATTACCAATATCCACTTTGCCAGAAACCACGACGCTCAAAGAGCCATGGATTGCCTTTACATCAGTCTCCATCGTCGGAGACGTGTCTGTCACTTCGTACTGAACTTCCAGGCTAAATGTCCCACTTAGGTCTTCATTAGCTTTTACAGTGATTCGTCCACTGTTTAACAACTCAGATAATGTTGCCGAGCTACCATCAAGTAGTTCATTGAGTTCTAACGGTAAGTTACTTTCCTCTACTGCATTACCATCAAAGTAAAGTGTTAAGCCATCTGGAATGGATACAATGGTGTATCCTGTCAAGGACTCACTAGAATCTATATCTTGATTAACGACAGGCTCAAGATTTAGTGTGATGAAATTGTCCTCAATACCATTGCTTTGTAATTCTTGGCCGTCAGTTTGATCAACAATAGGGGAGATTTCCATTTCCACTTTAAGAGGGGTTTCAGCAGAATCACCATCCGGCTCTGTTGAAACGACGATAACATCCATGCTCAGTGTTCCACTAAAATCTTGCTCTGTTTTGAGGTAAGTGTTTTCAAGAACAGCGTTTGAGACCTGATAAACTGGCCCCGTTATTGGGTCCACGTAAGCAATTGGAAGAGCAATAGGGTCACCATTTACATCTGTCAGTTGTGTTCCCAAAGGGATGTTCTGAAGCAAGATATTAATTTCTTCTGATAGATCGTCGTCTGATGTCTGGATGATAAAATCCAGTTGTATCAGGTTATCTTCGTCTAACGTAGAGAGATTACTAATTACTTTAGTCGCTTGATCATATTGCCAATTCCCCTGTCCACCATCTAGGACAATTGGTTCATCGACCACGCCTTTTAGCTTAATGTCAATGGTTGCAGATTGGCTCTCGGCGGTTTCATTAAGAGGTGCTAAGCCATCAATAGTCGACTCTGTTGAAATGGCGGTTACTTGAAGGGATAGAGATTCAGTAAATGAGCTGATATCCGATTTTGGTTGAAGTAACGCCTCCGAATTGGCTAGAGCATTGGAGGTCACTAGGTAGGTATTAATACCGATAAGCGTAATCCCAGCTCCGACAGGCAATGTCCAACCATCTTGAACTTCTATGCGATAAGACAGAGACTCCGAGCCATCTGTGTCAGTGAGCCGCCCTAAGATGTACTCTTTTAAGTCAATCGCTTGGTCTTCAAGCCCCTGAATGTTTTTAACGGTCAGCGCAGGCACATCGGCATCTGGAGATATATCGATAACAACTTGCTCAGTGATCTCCGCTGTTTTATCTTGCTCATCGGCAAACACACTACCCGACTCAGTCGTTACTGCCGTTACATCAAAAGTAAATCTTCCGGCTAAGTTTTCGTTAGATGTGATTTCAATTTGATCTAACTCGGATTGGCTATACGATTTCCCTTCCTCAATAGCACTTCCGTTAAGTGTTAATATAAGTCCATCTGGAATATTCGAAATTTGGTAGTGGAGCGTTTCAGAACCGTCTTGGTCAAACTTTTCAGCGACAATATTGAGCGAAAGTGATTCAGCGGAATCTTCAACACTTTGATAAGAAAAGTCCGAATCATTAGACCACTCTGGCAAATCTGCAACCGGTAAGACGTTAACATTTAACGTGTTATTGCCTTGTAATACAAAACCATCTGGTTCGACATCAGATACGATTAATGCAGACACTGCTAACGAAACTTTGATAGTGTTGCCCGACAGGTTTAGCGCTGGTTGATAAGTGAGATCACCATTTGGAACGGTGAATATACCCACCCCCATTAGCTCTGTACCAGAAAGACTAATAAATCCGTCATTATCATCATCTTCAAGGCGCACTCCGTCTAAAAACAGAGCCCCTCCTTGTAGAGATTCAACAGAGATCCTTATCGCTTCAACACGCTCATTATTCTCCGTATCCCCAGGAGAAACTCTAATCGGTAACGCGACTGGCGTGGGGTCTCCACTATTATTCGCGCCATTATCTTCTAACGTATCTACATTAACGGTTCGAATAAAACCCCTGGCATCATCAAGAATTAATTGAGCTTCACTGCTTGCTTGGTCACCGTCTGCATCCGTCACAGTTATCGTTAGATCATCAAGCAAACCACCTACAGGCGTATTAACAATAAGCTCGGTAGTTAGCGTAAATGTCCCATCTTGAGCAATAGTCAGCGTTCCATATTTTAAGTTACCATCACTACTATTGATTAAATCGATGGTCCAAGCATCATTGCTAAATACCGAACTCGCCGTATCGTATGTTTCACCTGCATAGGTCAAACTTGAAATCAACGTGCCATCTGAACTGATTAAGTCGGCATTATTGCTAAACCAGTTTCCCGAAAACTCATCCCCCTCGGTAAGTTCAATTTCTATTGGTGAGCTTGTGTCTTCAGGGATATCATCTACTACACTAACGGTATATGTCTCAGCTTCAGACTGGTCGCCATCCTTATCAACGGCATAAATTGAAAAACTGAGTTCTAATGTGTTCTCGTCCGCTGGAACACCGTCAGGTTCATCGTGTTCAAGTGCACGGTATAGATCAAACTCGACAGTCCCATCGGTATTAAATCTAATTCTAAAGACGTCTTGCTCGCTTTCATCTCTTGCATATAACCAACCATTCGAGTCCGGTGAATCAAGCGAAACCAGGCTACCACTACTTGTTTTATAGCCGAGCGCATTGAACATATCGATATTCACGCTCACACTGGCGATAGAGTCTGAACCTTGTAATAGCGTAATGGATGGTGACGAGCCCTCGATGCCAGAATCAAGCGAATCATCATTCAACCCGCTTTCATTGACTGTGATTCCCTCTGTAATTACTAGTTCCGGAAACAAGCCATCATAGACCAGTATGTTGGACTCCGTAGAGATCTCGCTTCCATCAGAATCTCTCGCCACGATGGGCATAGAGATCGACAATTGCGTCCCATCACCTAAAACATGGTCAAGCGAGTGATAAAGCTCTACAGTTACATTAACGGTAGACGTATCATTTGATGGCAAAGAGAAGTCACTAGGTAACGTGACCCTAAATACAACGTCTCCAGTGTCTGAAATTGCGTCAAAGCTTCCATCATTGTTATCGTACCAAGTGACAGCCTCTCCGTTATAAGTAACAGCATCACCAAGCGTAGTTTTGACAATATCTCCATCATTTATGTCAACACCCAGATACACAATCGGATCGAATGATGACGTAACTATCACATCCGTATTCGCTATGGCTGAAACCCCATCAGGAGCAATGTTTGTATCGACAGGTGTTTCGGTCAACTCGACATTGCCACTATTGATTAGCACTTGTCCATTGTCGTTATCCATCACATTAATGTCTAAAACGACCGACGTGTTATCTTGGTCTGAGTCCATTGCAGTAACAACGAGAGGCACGTTTGGATCAGTATTTTCTTGTTGGTCGAGAGCCTGAAAAAGCTCAAAGGAGTAGGTAATGTCGCTATTTGCATCAATAGGTAATGAAGCATTGAGGGTAGCTTGAAAGATGGGAATCTGAGTTTGCCCATCTTCGTCAAGAATATAACCATCAAGTGTTTTGCCATCCGCAGAGACTTGATAAAGCACAACTTGTTCACCACTCGTCAACAAGGGTTGTTCAGAGACGATGAACGACAAAGATTCGAGGTAATCACTGCCAACCTCAACTTGAAAATTCCCTGAGCTCAACACACTTCCATTTGCGAGATCAGATTCTTTTACTTCTACCCCATTCAAATTATTTAAAGTTGGGTCTGCGCCATCCTTTAGAACATAGTCAATTTCATTCTCTACAAGCGGTGTGGCATCTAAATCTACGCCACCAATGGTCAACGGGAAAGTGACCGTATCACTGCTATTGAATTGATCGATAGGGTGCTCAAGAGTAAGCGAAATTGAAGCTAATACATCGTTACCCGACTCAACGCCACTCAATGTTAACGTAAATACAGTGACACCATTCGCAAATGCTGTAATTTGCTTTCCGCTGGAACTTAACGTGTAGCTAAGCTCATTATCAGAGACTGAGCTTGTAAGCCCTAATGCTTCTAACTTAGTAATAGATGACCCACCGAAATACAAACTACTCGGATCAGGGTTGTCAGATCCCGCGACAATATTGACAGTTCCTTCAAAGTTCAATATCGGGCCATCCAAAGGGACTTCTGTTACGTCTATAGTCGCATTGCCTACGTAACCTGCTTGTCCATCAGTAATGTCAATGGTCGCGTTAGCCAAGCCATAGTCTTGGGAGTCATCTGCAGCTAAATAGCTGAAAGAAACACTTTGCTCGACCGAATGATCTAGGTTTCGACCTGCATCAAACTGCCAAGAGCCATCAGAAAATACGGTTAATTCGCCTTTTTCTAAATTAAAACTTACGGATCCCCCCTCTAGAATTGACTTCTGCTCCCCGCCAGCCTCTACAAATTTCACATAAAGTGTTCCATCAAGATCAATATCATTTTCAAGTACATTGCCCGTAATTGTTTGATCTTCTACGACTGAGTATGTGTCATCTCTAATCACCGGATCAGAGTCATAAATAGTAATCGTTAACGGTGCCACAACCGTCTCTTGTGTACCGTCAGCATCACTTTGAATGCTTTCAACCAATACGTTAGTCACCAGCTCATCTTGACCTACACCATGATCAATCGCTTCATAAAAAGTAATTTGAACCGTACCATCATCATTGACCTCTGCAGAGAAAACTAAT
>NZ_JAHGAP010000017.1:0-153138 GCF_030248655.1 Vibrio sp. D431a
AGGTGGTAATTTACTTTTAGCCGCTAATGCTCTTCTTAAATACAACCCTAGATAACCTTCAGTCGATCTTGCTCTTAGTTCTGGCCTCTCAAATTCAAAATGAGCGCTTATAACTACTTATAGTTAATTTTATTAAAGTGTGATGATTAATTAACAAAAATACATGAACTTACATGTAACCTAGCCCTCTTATCCTGTTTTGTCATAACTAAGCTGTGCTAATATAGCGGCTCGTTCATTTTTTAGTTGAAGCTCTATGTTAGAAGTGTCTAACCTGACAGCAATCCGTGATGAAAGGGTTCTGTTTGAAAACCTGCAGTTTGAAATTAAGCCTGGTGAATTGGTCCAGATCGAAGGGCGTAATGGTACTGGTAAAACTACATTGCTACGGATTGTGACAGGGTTAGGTGATAGAGAAGAAGGTGTCATTAAATGGAAAGGCGAAGAGGTTGAAAAATCTCGTGATGTTTTCCATCAAGATCTGCTTTTCTTAGGACATCAAACAGGAGTGAAACGAGAGCTTACCGCATTAGAAAACTTACGTTTTTATCAATCTATTCAAAATAATCGCTCTTCAGACGAAGAAATCTTTATCGCTTTGACTCAAGTAGGATTAGCTGGTCGAGAAGATGTGCCTGTAGCACAACTTTCCGCAGGTCAGCAACGACGAGTCGCATTGGCAAGGTTATGGCTCAGTAAGCAAATTTTATGGATTTTAGATGAGCCGTTGACTGCCATTGATAAGCAAGGCGTCAAGGTGCTTGAATCTTTGTTCGCAAGTCATGCTGATAATGGCGGTATTGTTGTGTTGACGACGCATCAAGATATGTTTGCGGACAGCCCGAAACTTAGAAAAATAAAGCTGGGTGACTGATATGATTTCCTCGATGACCACCATCATTCGTCGTGAGCTCCTAATCGCATTTCGCCGTCAGGCAGACATTCTGAACCCGTTGTGGTTCTTTATTATTGTCATTACTCTCTTTCCTCTGAGTATTGGACCAGAACCTAATTTGTTAGCACGTATTGCAGCGGGCATCGTTTGGGTTGCCGCATTGCTGTCCGCCTTATTATCATTAGAGCGTCTATTTCGTGATGATTTTCAAGACGGTGCACTAGAACAAATGATGCTAATGCCGATTCCATTGCAACTTGTAGTGGTTTCAAAGGTCATAGCACATTGGTTGTTAACAGGGTTACCTCTGATTTTAATTAGCCCATTATTGGCGGTTTTACTTTCGCTCGACTTCAATACTTGGCTATCGGTTGTATTAACCTTGATGATCGGTACACCAACACTAAGTTTTATTGGCGCCATTGGTGTGGCGTTGACTGTTGGGTTGCAAAAGGGTGGCGTTCTTTTGAGTTTGCTTATTCTTCCGCTCTACATCCCAATTTTGATTTTCGCAACATCGGCAATTGATGCTGCCGCACTCGGTATGGCGTATAACGGTCAACTAGCGATTTTAGGTGCGATGCTAATGGGGGCGATGACATTAACGCCTTTTGCCATCAGTGCCGCATTACGAGTTAGTGTCAACTAACTCAATAAAGTGCCAATGAAGCGGCGCTTGATCAAAGAATTATTATTAAAGCACTGCTACGGTCTCAACCCTTTAGACAGTGTCCCTGAAGTAAGAGTGAGAACAAAACATGTGGAAATGGCTACATCCTTATGCCAAGCCAGAAGCAGCTTATCGTTTGAGTGGTAAGTTTCTGCCTTGGTTTTCTGTATTGGCCCTCGTATGCTTATCGGTTGGTACGGTTTGGGGGCTTGCATTTGCGCCTTCAGATTACCAACAAGGTGACAGTTTCCGAATCATCTACATTCATGTCCCATCAGCTATTTGGTCTATGGGCGTTTATATGTCGATGGCGATCGCTGCATTTATTGGCCTAGTATGGCAAGTTCGCCTATCTGATATGGCGGCACTTGCGATGGCTCCGATTGGTGCAGTATTTACTTTTATTGCTCTACTTACAGGTGCTGTTTGGGGCAAGCCTATGTGGGGCACTTGGTGGGTATGGGATGCCCGTCTTACATCTGAATTGATTCTTCTATTTCTCTACCTTGGTGTGATTGCGCTTTACCATGCGTTTGACGATCAAAAAACCGCTGCAAAAGCCGCTGGTATCTTAGCGATCGTAGGCGTAGTAAACCTACCTATCATTCACTTTTCCGTGGAATGGTGGAACACGCTTCATCAAGGTGCGACGATCACGAAATTTGAACAACCTTCTATTTCATCCGACATGCTTTGGCCGTTATTGCTGAACATCTTTGGCTTTGCGTTCTTCTTTGGTGCCGTGACGATGGTCCGTTTTCGTAACGAAATCATCAGTAAAGAAAGTCACCGCCCTTGGGTGCGCAAACTCGCAACAGAACAAACTCAGTGAGGTAACTGATTATGCATTTTGAATCTCTGAGCGACTTTTTTGCCATGGGTGGCTACGCATCATACGTATGGAGTGCGTTTGGTATTACTTTCTTATCCATGCTGATTCTTCTGATCACTAGCCTTCGCCGCGGTGATGCATTATTGAAAGAAGTGAAAGCAAAAATTGACCGTCAAGCTCGTATCGACGCAGCGAAGAACATGGAGAACACCTTATGAACCCGAGACGTAAAAAGAGGCTAGGTATTGTACTAGCGATCTTTATCGGTATTAGTGCCACCATTGGTTTGATACTTTATGCGCTTAATCAAAATATGGACCTTTTCTACACTCCAACGGAATTGGTTAATGGTAAGCCAGATGGCACCAAGCCAGAAGTAGGCCAGCGTCTGCGTATCGGTGGAATGGTGGTTGTGGGCTCAGTTCGTCGAGATCCTAATTCTTTGAAAGTGAGTTTTGACCTGCACGATGTCGGTCCGAAAGTGACGATTACCTATGACGGTATTCTTCCTGACTTGTTCCGTGAAGGGCAGGGTATTGTTGCTCAAGGTGTACTGAAAGATGCCACGACAGTTGAGGCATTTGAGGTCCTAGCGAAGCACGATGAAGAATACATGCCACCAGAAATTGCAGAAGCGATGAAGAAAACGCATGAACCGCTTCAATACAGCACCGAACAGAAACAAGGAAGCGGCCAATGATTGCTGAAATCGGTCACTTTGCTCTCATTCTTTCGCTTGCAATGGCAGTGCTGTTGAGCGTATTGCCATTGTGGGGAGCATCGAATAATAACACCATGCTAATGAACACAGCGCGACCGCTATCTTGGTCTATGTTCCTGATGCTGTTGTTCTCTTTCGCCATTTTATGTTGGGGATTTTATACCAACGACTTCACGTTACAGTATGTAGCGAGCAACTCGAATAGTCAGCTTCCTTGGTACTACCGTTTAACCGCAGTATGGGGTGCACACGAAGGTTCACTGTTGCTATGGGTTTTAATCCAAGCTGCTTGGACTGTCGCTGTAGCGACGTTTAGTCGTGGTATGCCGCAAGAGTCGGTTGCACGTGTACTTGCTGTTATGGGCATGATCTCAGTGGGTTTCCTACTGTTTATCATCCTAACGTCGAACCCATTCCTACGTACGTTACCGTTCTTCCCGGTTGACGGACGTGACTTGAACCCTCTGCTTCAAGACCCTGGTTTGATTGTTCACCCGCCAATGCTTTACATGGGCTATGTTGGTTTCTCGGTTGCATTCTCTTTTGCGATCGCATCCCTAATGACCGGACGCCTTGATACTGCTTGGGCTCGTTGGTCTCGTCCTTGGACAACCGCAGCATGGGTATTCTTAACACTTGGTATCGCACTAGGTTCTTGGTGGGCTTACTACGAACTTGGCTGGGGTGGCTGGTGGTTCTGGGACCCAGTAGAAAACGCATCATTCATGCCTTGGTTAGCGGGTACCGCATTAATGCACTCTCTTGCCGTGACAGAAAAGCGCGGCACATTTAAAGCGTGGACGGTACTATTGGCAATCTCTGCATTTTCGTTGAGTTTGTTGGGCACCTTCTTAGTCCGTTCCGGTATTTTAGTATCGGTACACGCGTTCGCGTCTGACCCGTCGCGCGGTATGTTTATTCTAGGCTTCCTCGTTTTCGTTATCGGTGGCTCTTTATTGCTGTTTGCCGTAAAAGGGGCAGCAGTGCGTGTACGAGGTAACTTCGACTTAGTCTCACGTGAAAATGCGCTCTTAGCCAACAACGTATTACTTATCGCCGCTCTTGTTGTGGTGTTAGTGGGGACACTGTTGCCGCTCGTACACAAGCAGCTTGGTTTGGGGTCGGTCTCTATCGGTGCGCCATTCTTTGACATGCTATTTGCGTGGTTAATGATGCCATTTGCTTTCCTGCTTGGTATTGGCCCTCTTATTCGTTGGAAGCGAGACAATTTATCTAAACTTGTGAAACCAATGCTCGTTTCAGGTGTGCTTGCTTTCGCCTTGGCCGCGCTATGCGTGTACCTGTTTGCCGATTTCTTCTCAACCATGGCTTACATTGGTTGGGTGATGGCGATTTGGATTATTGCGATGCATGGCTTTGAACTGTACGAGCGCGCAACGCACCGTCATAGCTTTAGTGAAGGTGTTCGCAAGCTGCAACGTAGCCACTGGGCAATGATGTTGGGTCATGTTGGTCTGGCGGTATCTGTTATCGGTATTGCGATGGTACAGAACTACAGCATCGAGCGTGATGTACGTTTAGCACCTGGCGAACACTTCCAAATTCAAGGCTATGATTTCTACTTCTCAGGCTTGCGTGATAAAGATGGTCCAAACTACGATGGCTACATCGCAGACTTTGAGATCACACACGATGGCAAATACGTGAATACGCTTCACGCAGAGAAGCGCTTCTACCGTACGGCTAAGTCTATGATGACTGAAGCAGCCATTGACCGTGGTATTAGCCGCGACTTATACATTGCAATGGGTGAACGTTTAGACGACAACCGATCTTGGGCTGTTCGTATTTACTATAAACCGTTCGTTCGTTGGATTTGGGCTGGCTCTTTGATTATGGCATTAGGCGGCGCACTAGCGATTTCTGATAAACGCTACCGCTTCCGTAAATCGCCGAAGAAAAATGCGAAGTCAAAAGAGCAGGAGGCATAACATGAATAAGAAAATCTTATTTATTCCGCTTGTCGCTTTCATGATTCTAGCGGGCATTTTCGCAACCCAATTAATGCGTAACCAAGAGGGCGATGATCCAACTAAATTGGAGTCGGTTTTGGTTGGCAAGCCAGTTCCTGAGTTTCATTTAGAAGACCTGGCTGAGCCTGGAAAACAGTACGACCAATCAATTTTTAAAGGTGAACCGTTGCTCTTGAACGTTTGGGCAACGTGGTGCCCAACGTGTTATGCAGAGCATAAATACCTAAACGAATTGGCGGGTAAGGGCGTTAAGATCATCGGTATGAATTACAAAGATGATCGTAATAAAGCAATAGGTTGGCTGAATGATCTCGGCAACCCGTACTTGATCAGCCTATTTGATGGCAGTGGTATGCTTGGCCTTGACCTTGGCGTTTATGGTGCTCCAGAAACATTCATTATTGATGCAAATGGTGTGATTCGCTATCGCCATGTAGGGGATGTAAACCCACGTAATTGGTCAGAAACACTGGAGCCGCTTTACAACAAATTGGTTGAGGAGGCGAAGCAATGAGAAAGCTAATTCTTGCCGTTTTTGCTGCGATGACATTATCTCTTGCTGCTCATGCGGCCATTGAAGTGTACGAGTTTGATAATTTGGAACAAGAACAGCAGTTCAAAGAGTTAAGCCATACGCTCCGTTGCCCTAAATGTCAGAACAACACGATCTCGGATTCTAACGCTGAACTTGCTCAGGACTTACGCCATAAGGTGTACGAAATGACCAAAGAAGGGAAGTCCAAAGATGAGATTGTTGATTACATGATCGCCCGTTACGGTAACTTCGTGACTTACAACCCACCATTTACGGTCGCGACTGCGATTTTGTGGCTAGGGCCACTCGCTGTAGTACTGGGTGGTTTTGGTTTGATTGTGCTGCGTAGCCGTAAATCTAAAGTTAAGGCAAAAGCGAGCAGTGACGAGCAATGGGATGAGCAAAAAGAAGCTCGTTTAAAAGCATTGCTTGAAGAAGAGAACAACGGAGATAAGAAGTAATGACACTATTTTGGATTTCCACCGTTGTTCTCACGCTTATTGCTTGTGCGCTGGTGGCTTTGCCGCTGCTTAAACAAAAAGCGAACAATGATGATGTGTTACGCGATGAGCTTAACAAGGCATTTTATAAAGACCGACTATCTGAGCTTGCAGAAGAAACTGACGAAGGTCTAGTTGAAAGTGAAGACGAACTGATTTCTGATCTAAAGCAATCACTGCTTGACGATATCCCTGGTGATAAAGCGCAAAAAGAAACTAAGGTTTCTCCAATCGCGGTTTTAGTTCCATCGGTAATTCTGACGGTGGTGCTGAGCTATGGTTTGTATTATAAATTTGGCGCGTCAGACGATATTGTTCAATGGCAAGAAGTGTCTGCAAATCTACCTGAGTTATCGAAAAAGCTGATGTCGGCTTCTTCTGAGCCGCTGAGTGACGATGAAATGGCGGATTTGACCCTTGCCCTTCGAACTCGCTTACATTACCAGCCGGAAGACTCGACAGGTTGGTTACTGCTAGGTCGTATTGCGTTAGCAAATCGTGATGTCACCACAGCTATCGATGCGATGGAAAAATCGTACCGCCTAGAGCCAAAAGATCCTGATGTGATGTTGGGTTATGCACAAGCTCTGATGCTGTCTCAAGAGGAAATGGATCAAGCGACGGCTCGCTCATTACTCGGCAAGCTGATGCAGCAAGACTATGTCGATCTGCGTGTGTTTTCTTTGTTAGCGTTCGATGCGTTTGAGCGTCAAGACTTCCCGGCAGCCATCAAGTACTGGGGAATCATGCAGCAAATGATTGGTCCAGAAGATAGTCGCTACGAGATGTTGTCACGCAGTATTGAGAGTGCTCGTAAGCAAATGGGCGAAGCGGTTTCACCGGATAAGAGTGTAGCAGTGACAATTAATGTGGCACCAAATGCTCAGTTGGATCCAAACGCAGTTCTGATTGTGTCAGTACATCGTTCAGATGGCTCCCCGATGCCTGTGGCTGCTGCTCGTTATCCGCTAGGTACTTTCCCTCGCACAGTCGTATTAGATGATGGCAATGCCATGATGCAAGGGCAAAAGTTATCTTCACTCGATAAGCTAATCGTCCGTGTGCGTGTAGATTCTGACGGTAACGTAGCAACGCGTGATCAAGATTGGCACGGAGAAAGTGACGTCGTTGAATTTGGCGCACCAGTAGAAGTGACCATTGATCAGCAGTATTAATTGTTAACATCTGTCTCTGAAACATGACAACGAGGTAGAGTCAGTTGCCTTTAGTGGTATGACTCTAAACGATCGAGTAGAATACCGAAGGCCAGCGATTGCTGGCCTTTATTTATTCCCATATCTGAGTCATCTTTACTATGTATCCTGCTCAACATACGTACAATGGTTAATCGGGGTGACTTAGGTACATTAATAGTCGTTATGGAAAATAAAATGTATAACAAGGGTAAATCTACCTTCTTGTTGCTGTTAGCCGTTGGACTGGTTGGCTGTTCAAGTGCGCCTGATGAAGCAGTAACAGGACAAGAAACAAATCAAACGACTTCTGATGTGTATGACCCGTTGGAAGGCTTTAACCGAACCATGTGGGAACTCAACTACGAATATTTAGATCCGTATTTGGTTCGTCCTGTATCACTTGCGTATGTAGAATACACGCCAGTTCCTATTCGTTCTGGTATCGCTAACTTCTTATCGAACTTAGATGAGCCAGCAAGCATGGTTAATAACTTAATCATGGGTAATGGTACGAAAGCCGTGGACCACTTTAACCGTTTTTGGATTAACTCGACGTTCGGTATTTTCGGTTTATTCGATATTGCAAGTGCCGCGGGTATTACGAAGTACGACGAGAAAGCGTTCAGTGATGCAGTAGGCCACTATGGTGTTGGAAATGGTCCTTACTTCATGGTTCCAGGTTATGGTCCGTATACCTTACGTGAAGTGACAGATACCGTAGATAGTACGTATTTACCCCTCTCTTATCTCAACTTCTGGGCGAGTTTGGGTAAGTGGGCGTTTGAAGGAATGGAGAAGCGTGCTTTATTAGTACCGCAAGAAGCGCAGCTAGACTCGTCGCCGGATCCATATATTCTAACTCGCGATGTTTATATCCAGCGTCAAAACTTTAAAGCAGAAGTTGAAACGGTAGAAGAAGTTAACATCGAAGAAGAAGAGTATTTAGATGAATATCTAGAAGACTTTTAAGCGTTGTTCTTCATAATCGAGAAATGAAAAAAGGCTTAGCTGATGCTAAGCCTTTTTTGTATTTTGCAGCTTGGTTAGAAACGGTAGTTTGCTTGAACACCGATTAGCCAAACATTACCCGTAGTTTCGCCTACAAATTGCCCGCCGACTTGTTCTGCAGTGTCGTCTGACTTGTAACCACGAGACTCAACGATTGGTGCGTCTTTCGCAAAAATATAGGTGAAGCCAGCGTCTAGGCTGAAGTCTTTCGTCCAATCGTACGTTGCGCCAATACTTAGCCAAGTACGGTCAGTTTCTGGAATAGTAATCGTGCGGTTTTTGTCGCTTACCGCTGAAGTATCGTATGCAATACCAGTGCGTAGCGCTAGCTTAGGATCAAGCTGGTAAGTAGCACCAACAGCAAAGCGATAGTTGTCTTCCCAGTTTTCTACTTTAACCATATGCGTGCCAGCAGTATTTAGACGTGCTTCCAATTTCTCGAAAGAGCTCCAATCCGTCCAGTTAACGCTTGCGTGTAACGCAAGTTGGTCTGTTACTTGGTGGAAGCTTGCCAACTCAGCCGTTGCAGGCAGGTTTAGATACATGTAGCCGTTGTCGCGTTCAGAAGTACCGAAGCCAAAACCAAGACCTTCAGCATGGCCTTCAAGCTTTAGTTCAACTTCAGATTTGTACGCGAAGCCGATACGGTTATTTTCATTGATCTGCCATGCTGTACCAACTTGCCAGCCCCAAGCGGTATCGTCACCTTCCATGTATTTTAGAGCGGTACCTTGAGGAACACTGATTGGTTGATTAGTTTCAGGATTTAACCCTACAACGTTATTCCTAGGAGCTGCTGCGCCAAAGCTGCCTTCGCCGATGATGTAACGGATACCACCACCAACGCTGATTGATTCATTGACTTTGTAAGCTGCGTTCAAGTTCGCTTCCATTGTCGTTACGCTTGCTTCGTTACCGAAGTGCGAGGCACCAAAGCCTTTACCTAAATCGGTTTCCATGCCGTAGTTGGTGCCAAATGCCAAACCAATCGCGAATTTCTCATTATATTGGTGTGATAGGTAGAAGTTTGGAATGATTGCATCATGTGCGAAGTCATCTGAAGATGCAGAAGAAGTGCTACCGTGGAAGTTTACATCACCTTCAATATCAATATTTGGGTTCACATAGATTGCACCAACGGACACTTGAGTGCCTTCCAAATAAGTTAGCATTGCTGGGTTACGCCATTGTGCACTTGCGTTGTCAGCCATTGCAGCTTCACCAGCATATGCTCGACCTAGGCCTGTTGCAGAATATTCAGCAAGTTGGAAACCTGCTGCGTTAGCCATGCCCGTTGTGCCAAGTAGGCTTAATGCCACTGCTGTTGATAGAAGAGTCTTGTTGGTTTTCATTCGAATGTTCGCTGATTTGTTTATAACGTGGGACGAAAGTTTAAAGGTAGAGTTTTTACTTTAGAAATGAAAATCCAGCGTAAGTGGTCATTTGGAATATTATCCTTTCAAATATTATTTATGTGGTTTAATAATCTAACTGTGAAAGGCTTGTAAACGGAATTCAGCGAACAGCTGTGCGTCCTAATTGTGAGATTTAGATACACGTGTTCACTCAAATTGAGTGGGCAATAAATCGCAGATATGAAAAAAGGCTGGAAATCCAGCCTTTTATATAAAGTATTTTTCTACTAACTAACAGCGAAGCGTTTAGAAGCTACGGCTGTATTGTAAGCCGAATAGAATTGCATCAGCATGAGTTGTTGCTGTTACACCGGTAGAAAGACCAGGAGCTAATTGAGTATTCTCATTAACTTTTACATCTTCACCTAACAAGTACGTGAAGCCAAAATCGATGTTTGAGCTATTATCAATATGGTAAGAGAAACCTGTGGAGAACCACTGGCGATCTGAGTCTGGTACCGAGATAGACGTTACTTTATCTTGAGCGCTTGTGTCGTACATGTAACCAGCACGAAGTGTCCAGTTGTTGTTTAGGTAGTAAGTACCACCAATTGCGTAGTGCCAGCCATCTTGCCATTGATAGTCTTTCGAGTAACCACCTTTAAGTAAACCCTGATTTAGGTTCTCAAAATCAATTTGGTCGAAATCTTTCCAGCCGATGTATTGGATGCTGTAGTGTACAGCAAATTTAGTGTCTTGGATTTTGTGGAAACCGGAAAACTCGGCCATATCTGGTAGAGGTAGCGTGATTTCCTGACCTTTGTCGTCTTTCGCCGTAAATTCAGGGCTGTAACGATACGCTAGACCAAAACGGTTGTTTTCATCTAGTTCGTACACAGTACCTACGTTAAAACCAACAGCCCAACCATCAGCTTTATCTACGTCCAGAATTTTTTGACCGCCAACCCTTGGGACTGAAGAGCTAGTTGTACGCTTCATTGTGCCTTGGCCGTAGATTAAATCTAAACCAGCACCAAAGCTCCATTGTTCGTTTAAACGGTAAGAACCCGCCAATCCAAAGTTGAAGCTTTTTACATCCGTAAGACCACCGTACTCTGTTGCGGTGTAGTTATCTGAAAATTCAGTTTTAGTGCCGAAATTAGAGTATGCGTTTACGCCCCATGCAAACTTGTCATTTGCTGGAACGATTAGGTGAATGTTTGGAGCTATTGACGTATCACCCACATCATCAGTATCAGCAACACTTACAGTATTGGAGCCCAAAGGAGTATTAACGTTATATTTCGCATCTTTCACTTCAATCATTGAAGTAATGCTTTCGAAACCTAGCGACAGTTCCATTTTATCAAACAGAGCCATTGCTGCTGGGTTACGAGCCATTACTGCTGCATTATCTGCGATTACCGCATCACCAGCAAATGCACGGCCGATGCCAGTTGCTGATTGAGCGTTGATTTGGAAACCCGCTGCCATCGATTGACCTGAGGCAAAAGCTACCGTTACTGCAAGGAGAGTCTTTTTAAACAGACGCGTGTTCTGAGTCATTTGTTTTTCCTTATTAGATTCGTCTCTTTGGACGATAAATTGAGCTTTTGCTCAGTGGCGCAGATAGTAGTATCAATAGTTGCTTGGACAAATCCGACCATTGGATAAAATTGAATAAAAATTGCAGAAATGATGTCTAAAAGACGGGAAATTGCACTTAAAATGCATAATTTAGAGTTTAAGCTCTAAATGCGATAGGGGTGGTGAATGTTTTGTGTTCTATTTATACAAAAATGCCGCTAAATAAGATCATTTAGCGGCATTTAACCTTTTGAAGGCTGGAAATCGTCGAAGTTGTTACATCGGCTTAATCATTGATGCAAGAGTCGTAGCGAGCGCATCAATATTTTCACCTTCTTCCCCGACTAAAATCAGGCTTGAACTCCCGACGGGCTGAACGATTCCGGTCATGCCATCCTTACTAAAGTCGGTACTTTGTTCGCTTGGAATACCAGTAATAAATAACGTTACTTTACCTTTTGGACCTTGGAACACCATATGCACCGCATTGGATTCGCCAAAACCGCAGTGGTTTAGGTAGTAAACGTGATATGGAAAGTTTTCACTAAACTGGTAATGAAATGGCGACATTTTCGCATTAATTTGCGAGCTCGGTACATCCTCATCAAGATGACGAACAAACGGTTCTTCATGAATAACGTGTTTCATCGCGGTATCCGCTAAACTGGCTTGTGCTGGAGACACCAAAACATTTCCCCAGTTTACTTGGCCAACTAATAACCCTGCGGTGAACGCAATAGAAGCGGCAAGTGCCATTGCTTTGCGGACAAAGTTTGGTCTTACGACCTTCTCTTCATCAAGTGCACTCGACGTCTGGCTAAATAAAATCTTATCTGCGAGATCTTCGGGTACATCCACATTCATGGCTTGTTTAATTTTTACATCGAGATCCAAAACGTCATCAACAAACTTATTGTTGGCGTCGCTACCAGCTAAAGCTTGCAGAATCTCTTCATCCTTTTGTTTTGGATCCGACAAAATACGACGACGAAATTCTAAATCATCCATTCTTTTGTCCTCTCTTGGTATCTTGAGAATCCAACATCTCTTTAAGTTGATTACGAGCGCGAAATAGTCGAGTCATCACTGTGTTTTTATTTAAATCAAGAATGTCACCAATTTCTTCTCCACTGAAACCACCAACAACTTGGAGAAATAAAGGCTCACGGTATTCAACATCGAGCTTCATGATCTGTGCCTGCAGCCATTCTTGCTGATGATGTGGTTCATCGCTGACTTTAGCATCATTGCCGTAATCATCGATATCAACTAAATCAAATTGTTTACGTTCGAAGCGGCGCGCATTTTCTCGTCTCAATATTGTGATGAGCCAAGACTTGGCAGCTTTTTCGTCTTGGAGGCTATCGAGTGACTTCCAAGCTCTAAGACAGGTTTCCTGAACTAGATCTTCCGCGACCGCTTTATCTTTGCACAACCAATATGCGTAGCGGTACAAGTCACGATGATACCCTCGGACGAGCGCTTCGTATTTTCTTTGCTTGTCCATATCAGAGTTGACCGGACTGTTGGAATTTTTCTTTCCAAACATTTTTAATATGGCCACAGGAGCCTCCATCCTCGCTCTGTGAGTTTCTTATTTGTTCTGAGCATGACTTTACTTGCTTCATCGCTTAGCGGTTTTGGTTGCAGGATTTGTCATGCAACCCCTTTGACACAATAAGCCATGTGGTTACCTAAAAGTGTATACGCAAATGTCAGATATCATCGAACACGAATTGATATATATTGTTAACAATATCATCATTAGTAATCAATGGCTTGGATAAGTTCACTCGATGGAGCATTAAAAGGGACTTCTGATGGTGGATTCTTGAATTATTTTGAATCAATAATCGCTCTAGGTGAGCTTAAAACTCGTAAAATCACTATAAAATTGATCTATTTCAAAATATCAAGCAGTGAAGGGGTTATAGTACACCTTGTCATCTCGTTAGTCATTGCGACTAACATGTTGAGCAAGATGACACTTCCTTTTGAAGGCTGACTTTACTTTCTCCTAATCAGGAAACTGATTACTTTTCAATTGGCGTAAGTTAATTGTTTTATAGATATTCCGACCACACAGTTATGTGTGGTTTTTTTTTGCTTCGATTTTACTTTCCGTATACCTCTTACCGTTTTAACTCTCTATAGTTAACCATTAGTAATCGCATAAGAATCAAAGAAGTAGAGTAATTGAACTACTTGCTTCACGTTTATTTAAACGCACGTTTGATAAATTTAACAAATTCATTACAATGCATCAGGTCAGACCTCTTGTATTTAAGGAGAAACAATGGGCAAGCAGGAAGTAAAAACACGCAATGGTGAGCGTGTCGCTATTGTCGCGGGGCTTCGAACTCCCTTTGCTCGTCAAAGCACGGAATTTAGCCAAGTGCCAGCGGTCGATTTAGGGAAAATGGTAGTAAGCGAAATGCTTGCTCGAACAGATATTGATCCGAAGCTAATCGAACAAGTGGTATTTGGACAAGTAGTACAAATGCCTGAAGCGCCAAACATCGCACGAGAAATCGTGTTAGGCACTGGTATGAACATCCATACTGATGCATACAGTGTGACTCGAGCGTGTGCGACGAGTTTTCAAGCGGCGGTTAATGTCGCAGAAAGCATCATGGCGGGAACCATCGATATTGGTATTGCTGGCGGTGCAGACTCTTCTTCCGTCCTGCCTATTGGCGTATCAAAGAAACTGGCCGCTAATCTGCTTGCTCTTAGTAAGACAAAAACAATGGGTCAGAAGCTTAGTATCCTCAAAAACTTGAGCTTTAAAGACCTGATGCCAGTGCCACCAGCAGTAGCAGAGTACTCTACGGGTTTATCCATGGGACAAACTGCAGAGCAAATGGCTAAAACACATGGTATTTCTCGCGCAGAACAGGATGCGCTTGCACATCGTTCTCATACGCTGGCTTCTCAGGCTTGGAAAGAAGGAAAAATCCAAGATGAAGTGATGACGGCTTTCCCTGAACCATACAAAAAATGGATTTCGGAAGACAACAATATCCGTCATGACTCAACGGTTGAGGGATACGCGAAATTGCGACCTGCGTTTGATCGTCAGTATGGCAGTGTTACGGCAGCGAACAGTACGCCATTGACTGATGGTGGTGCGGCAGTGATGTTGATGCGAGAAGGTAAAGCGAAAGAGCTCGGAATGGAGATCCTTGGTTACATCCGAGGTTATGCATTCTCTGCTATCGGCGTGGAAAAGGACATGCTGATGGGGCCGACTTATGCCACAGCGAAAGTGCTTGAAAATACAGGCTTGGAACTGTCAGACCTGACGTTGATCGACATGCACGAGGCCTTTGCTGCTCAAGCATTGGCGAATGTGAAGATGTTTGCTTCCGATAAGTTTGCTCAAGAAAACCTTGGTCGCTCAAAAGCGATTGGTGAAATTGATATGGATAAGTTCAACGTGCTTGGCGGATCAATTGCTTATGGTCACCCATTTGCTGCGACTGGTGCGCGTATGATGACGCAAACCCTACGAGAGCTAAAACGCCGTGGCGGTGGTATTGCATTGAATACTGCATGTGCTGCTGGTGGTCTTGGTGCGGCAATGATTCTGGAGGTTGAGTAATGAGCGAGCAAAAAGCATTTAGTCTAAAGGTTGATGAGCAAAATATTGCTTGGTTAGCCATCGATGTTCCTAATGAAAAAATGAATACGCTGCAGGCGGCTTTTGCTGACGAAATGAAAGAAATTTTTGCTCAGCTAAAAGACTCCAGTGGTATTAAAGGGATGATCATCCACTCCCTAAAACCGGACAATTTTGTTGCGGGTGCTGATGTTCGAATGCTAGAAGCATGCACCACAGCAAGTGAAGCGGAAGCCTTAGCAAGGCAAGGTCAGGAGTTGTTCCAGCAGCTATCGGACTTACCTTATCCTGTCGTTGCGGCTATTCATGGCCCATGTTTGGGCGGTGGTTTAGAACTGGCTCTTGCATGTGATTATCGTGTTTGTACGGATTCTGACAAAACGCGTTTAGGTCTGCCAGAAGTACAACTTGGTTTATTGCCAGGTTCTGGTGGTACTCAGCGTCTGCCACGTTTGATTGGCCTGTTACCGTCGTTGGACTTGATCCTGACGGGTAAACAACTTCGTGCGAAGAAAGCTAAAAAATTGGGCGTTGTGGACGCCTGTGTGCCTGACACCATTTTGCTCGACGTAGCAAAACAGTTTATCGACAAAGGTAAAAACAAGGGCACGAAAAAGCTATCGACGAAAGAAAAGGTGATGTCTGGTAGCGGGCTAGGGCGCAAGTTTGTATTTGAGCAAGCTGCGAAGAAAACGAATCAAAAAACTCGCGGTAACTATCCAGCAACGGTTGCAATTCTAGAAGTTATTCAACATGGCTTAGAGAAAGGCTTCGCTAAAGGTCAAGAACTTGAAGCGAAGCGCTTCGGTGAGCTTGTGATGAGCTCAGAGTCAAAAGCGCTCCGTTCGATCTTCTTTGCCACAACAGAAATGAAGAAAGAAAATGGCACGGATGCGAAACCAGCACCAGTTCATAAAGTTGGTGTGCTTGGTGGTGGTCTGATGGGTGCCGGAATCAGCCATGTGTCTGTTGCAAAAGCAAAAGTACCTGTTCGCATCAAAGACGTTAGCAACGATGGCGTTTTAAATGCGCTCAACTACAACTACAAGTTATTTGAGAAACAGCGCAAACGTCGCATTCTATCCAAGGCCGATCTGCAAGCGAAAATGCTGCAACTGTCTGGTGGTGTCGATTTTACCAGTTTTAATCATATTGATGTCGTAATTGAAGCCGTTTTTGAAGACTTAGATCTTAAGCAAAAAATGGTGGCGGACATTGAAGCAAACGCTAAGACAGAAACTATCTTTGCGACCAATACTTCTTCGTTGCCTATCCACAAAATTGCAGAAAAAGCGGAGCGTCCAGAAAACGTAGTGGGTTTGCATTACTTCAGCCCGGTAGAAAAAATGCCGTTGGTGGAAGTGATTCCGCATGAAACGACGTCAGATGAAACCGTTTCAACAGTTGTTGCACTTGCTAAGAAGCAAGGTAAAACCCCGATCGTAGTGAAAGACAAAGCGGGCTTTTACGTGAACCGCATTCTTGCTCCATACATGAACGAAGCGGCGCATATTTTGTTGGCTAACGAACCGATCGAAAAGATTGATACGGCGTTGCTTGATTTTGGTTTCCCTGTTGGCCCGATTACCTTGTTGGATGAAGTTGGTGTCGACATTGGCGCGAAAATTATGCCGATCCTGGTTAATGAGTTAGGTGACCGATTCAAAGGGCCGGATGTGTTTGATATCTTGTTAAATGATGGACGTAAAGGACGCAAGAGTGGTAAGGGGTTTTACACTTACAAGGGCAAGAAGAAAGATGTCGACAAATCGGTTTACAAACTGCTTAAGCTCGACCCTGAATCTAAGCTAAGCGATAACGATATTGCGTTGCGCTGTGTGCTGCCAATGCTGAATGAAGCGGTACGTTGTTTGGATGATGGCATCATTCGCTCGCCACGTGACGGTGATATTGGCGCGATATTTGGTATTGGTTTCCCACCGTTCTTGGGTGGCCCGTTCCGTTACATGGACCAATTTGGTATTAAGGAGCTCGTAGAGAAAATGAATGAGTTTGCATCGAAATATGGCGATCGTTACGCGCCATGTGATGGTTTGCTCACTCGAGCTGGTGAAGGGACAACGTTCTATTAAACGTTGCTTCGGTAGAGAAAAAGGCTTGCCAGTGGCAAGCCTTTTTCATAAAGAAGAAATGGTTACTTCTTCTTGTCTTTCTTATCTTTATTGTGGCCTTTACCAGGGTTGTCGTCCCCATGAACGCTGCTATTACCTTTTTTGTCTTTATCATTCCACTGTTTTGAAGAGCAATCATCTGATTTGATGGATACATTGTCTCCGCTAAGGCGCACACAGTCGTCACTTAGTTCGAAACCATCGCCTTTGACTGAGATTTCAGCGTGAGCAGATGCCAATGGCAGTATAAGAGCCACAAGTAAAAGTGCTTTTTTCATGATTACCTCATTAAGTTATTTTTAGTGCGGTAATTAGAGCATAAGCCGCAATGGCGCAATTTCAATTTTCTGCCAATTATGGTGCCGATTCAATCTATGAGACCGACAACCTCATGGGTTTGTAGGTTCATTCTAGTAATCGACAATTTTATTTCTGCGCAACTAGATCACCCCAAGCCGCAATCTTTTGGCCGAAGTTGGAACTCTTCAATCGATCCTATTTCTTGTCCTAGATGGATGCGCGGAGCCTCCGAATGCGCTTGACCTTGAGAGTGCATGATCAAACGATTTGCAGTACGAGGTTTCAATTCGTTCACAACGAAGCGAATCATGTCTGCGCGCGTCAGCTTCTTCAACTCCGCCAGTACCTTGTCACGTTGGTTAAACTCAGTGTCCTTATTTCCTATCGCAACCCAAAGACGTTGAGCCCGTCCTCGAAGTGTGGTGTCCGGCGTTGCTATTTGGTTCCACAAGCCGCGCTTACTGCTGTGCCATTGGTAATCGTTTAACTCTAACAACACCATATAAAAGGCATTTAAAAACTCATCGATTGAGGTAACCAGCTCGGCAGGTGCTGCATTAGGTGACTGCACATACAGTACAATACCAGGGTGACGATTTAGCGGCATATTGCCAGTGCCTACCATGTAACCTAATTGCTGCTTGGTACGGATTTCGTGGAAAAACGTTGCCGACATAAGGTGATTGGCCAATGAGTATAGCGCGATACTACGAGGCTCAATATCCTCGCACTGGTG
Organism: Vibrio sp. D431a; assembly: GCF_030248655.1. Taxonomy (NCBI): domain Bacteria; kingdom Pseudomonadati; phylum Pseudomonadota; class Gammaproteobacteria; order Vibrionales; family Vibrionaceae; genus Vibrio; species Vibrio sp. D431a. Next base: position 18,084 of record NZ_JAHGAP010000017.1, read on the forward strand.
GTAAATAACGACCGCGGAATCTTGCTGGTTACAATGCACCTCACGTTGAAAACTGCCATTTTTACCTAGCATAATGAGCGGACGAAGTGCCTCTTCATAACGTTGCTCGTTAACTCTTAGAGCATCCTTCAAGGTCGTAGCCATGTCATGGGCTTGCTGGCGTTGCCAGTCTCCGTAAACAAACATTTCAACGTGCAGTTCTGCAAGAATGGATTCTACGAATACCGAGAGTTCATCGACTTCGATTTCTTCTAGCGCTTCGACTAAGGTTGCGAAAGGCGGGTTATTGGGTTGAAGTAACCCAGTAAGTGCGTTAAACAGCTGCGAAATAGGGCGATCTTGTGAAGCATTTCTCCAGTTTCGTAACAGTTGTTGTTTGATGGTTTCAAAGCGAGCAGGGCTGAAATCTCGAGAAGCAAAACGGTGCAGAATCATTTCTAGCAACTGAGGCAGCTTTTGACTGAACCCTGAGAGGGTTAAGGTCACGCCACCTTGGTGAGCGTACATGTTGTAACCCATCCCTGCGATTTCTGCTTGATAGGTTTCTTTTGCTAGCGAATCGAGGAACATCTCTACACATAAGCGCGTTTTGACGATGTTCTTTGGTGATGCAACGGCATGAGAGCTGTCGATAGCGACATAAACGACACCTTTAGGCACGCGAAATTCGTCATCTTGCAAATGCCACAGCCGAAACCCTTCGAGATCCTCAATCAACTCTGGCAGCGAATCACCATTTTCGAGTGGCATGGGGTCGAGGTCGTAGCAAATATAAGGGTTCTTTTTCGGTAAGACGAATTGCCAGCTTGGGTCGATTTGTTGATAGAAACGACGTTGGTCCTCACTAAAAGGTGTGACGGAGTACGGGGTAAAGTACCATTCGGCAGTACGGTTGTATTCCAGGCCTTTAGCAATCAAAGTGACGCGTACATTATCGATGGTTAAGTATCGCAGCAATGAACGCTGTAACTCCTCATCGTAGCCCGCCATTTTGTAGTCACCATAAACCGTGTCTTCCGGTTGATAGTGCTGCATGTTGATCACCAGATGGCTGACGAGATCCATTGGGCGCGATGGCTCTTGGAAGCGGAAAGCCGATTCTAAGACCGCTTGTTTTTCGAGATAGCGCCATTCATCTAACCCGTCTTGTTTGATCATCGAGAGGTATTGAAAAACCGCTTGAACGATATCATCAACATGATCTAAGCCGTTTGGCGTCAGGGTGCAGCTTACGGTAAAGTCTCGGTAGTTACTGCCACTCGCGCCGCCGCCCGCTGAGAGAGAGGTAATCCAGCCTTTTTCTTTGAGTTGAAGCATCAAACTGCCTTCTCCTTCATAACCCAACAGGTGAGCAAAGTAGGAGAGTGGCTTCACGCTATAATGCGCATCCATTCCTGGCATGGGGAATGTGAGAATCAGTTTACGGAACTCTTTGAGCGGCTCGACTTGAACCAAAATGCCCGTGCTTTCCTCAGTGCCGATCGGTACATCAATCGATTTTCCACGAAGATGGTGATTTGGGATGTCGGCAAACATGGCTTCTACCCAAGCTTGCTGTTCATCGAGCGGCTGTGGCCCAAATAGAGTCAGTGTCATCAAATCGGCGGAATACTGAGAGTGGTGAAACTCCACAATTTCGTCGCGGATGGATTTACCATCTCGGTCGCCAAGAGTATCTAAGTTTCCGACAGAGAATTTTGAAAACGGGTGCTCTGGATTGATGACTTCTTTGTTAACTTGATACAGGCGACGAGAATCATCATTGAGTTTGAGCTTGTATTCGGAGTCGACAGCCTGGCGTTCTTTGTCTAATGCTTCTTCGTTAAACAAAGGTGCGGTAAAAAATTGGCTAAATCGATCTAAGGCACTTTCAAAGGCATTTGGAGCAATATTGAAAAAGAAACAAGTGTGCTCTGTACCAGTCCAAGCGTTGTTTGTTCCACCGTGTTGGCTAATATAGCTTTGAAATTCGCCCACTTTAGGGTATTTTTCCGTACCCAAAAAAAGCATGTGTTCTAAATAGTGTGCCAGACCTTGGCGATCGTTTGGGTCGTCGAAGTGTCCAACGTTCACTGCCAGAGCAGCTGCCGACTGTTGAGCCGTATCGGAATGAATCAGCAGTACACGCAGATCATTGCTCAAGGTAATGTAGCGGTATTGATTTGAATCGTTAGGACTTAGATGCACGATGCGTCTCCAGATTTCGCATTACAGTAATTTAGGCTCCCCTCGCGGGGGGGCGCAAAGTTTGCGTTTCGACAAATACTGCTTGCCGTATTTTTGTTATTCGTAGACTTCTGCACAGGCCCATCGCGTTTGCGTATGGGGAAGAACTGTTTGAGTGAATGCTCTGAACTCATTGCACAGTTAAATAGTGTGATGAACTGAGTACATTCTTTTAATAGATTGTTAAGAAAGTCGCTATCTTTAACAAGCGAATTGGTATAATGAACAGATAATTATATCAGTATTTTTGTTTCGTCATTGTTAAAGTTAGCCCCGTCTATCTAATAAAGATAGCAGTCAACCTTTTGGTAGCGTTAGCTATCCCTAGGAAATAACATGAAAATATTCATCATGCGTCACGGTGAAGCCGAGCATTTTGCAGATTCAGACGCAGCACGACAATTGACCCCAAGAGGCAGAGTCGAATCAGAAGCGGTTGCGAGAGCCTGTAAAGAACAGGGTTTTGCGCAATTCGATAAAGTGTTGGTGAGTCCGTACATTAGAGCTCAACAAACTTGGCAAGAGATCAGTGCGTATTTCTCTGCAAAAAGCATTGAAACTTGTGAAGATATTACACCTTATGGCCAGTCCGAGCATGTCTTCGATTTCGCAAGTGCGTTAATAGAAGTCGAACAATTGGACTCGCTTTTGTTCGTATCGCATTTGCCTTTGGTCGGTTATCTGACTTCAGAGTTTGTAAAAGACATGACACCACCGATGTTTCCTACATCAGGGCTAGTGTGCATTGAATATGATTTACAAACACAAAATGGTGAAGTGCTATGGCATATTACGCCATAAGTGTCTAAACCAAAATAAGCGTTTGCAAATTAGAGACCGAATAAGAAAGGCAGGATATCCCTGCCTTTTCGTTTCGTCGTGTCTACAGCAAGCTTGTTACTTTTCAGGAATAGAAAGCAACACTAACAACGCACCATCACCACCAAATTCTAGTGGCGCTTGGTGAAAAGCCATAACGTCAGGATGCTGTGCTAACCAAAGTGGGGCTTTCTGTTTCAGGATGTGTTTCCCAATACCATGTTGCACACACGCACAATGAATCTCGTTTTTGATGCAATAGGCTATCATCGCACCAAGCTCGCGTTTTGCTTCTTGCTGTGTCATGCCGTGCATATCGAGGAACACGTCCGGTACATACACGCCACGACGTAGACGTTTGACTTCATAAGTGGAGACGTCGTCACGTGCATAACGAGTTGGACCTTCATCGTTTAATAGAGGGACAAACTCGTCTGAAAAGTAAAATTCAGAGTCACTCGCTTCACGGTTGGAGCGCTTGATTTCTTTTTGCTTAGTATTTTTTTTTGGTTGCTGGATTATGGTATCCTGTCGCAACTTTTTTACGCCCTGTACTGCTTCCTGAAACAAGGCGAAATCGTCATCGTTCTCGGTGTCTTTTTTGCTCATTAGGTAAACAATTTCATTAATAAACTTTATTGGCAGTATTGTAGCGCTTTTCGGAGGCAATTTTGGATAAGATTTTTGTAGAAGAAGCGGTATCGGAGCTGCATACCCTTCAAGATATGATTCGTTGGACGGTAAGCCGCTTTAATGCAGCGAACCTGTTTTACGGTCATGGTACTGATAATGCGTGGGATGAAGCAGTTCAGCTTATCCTGCCAACCTTATACTTGCCGATTGATGTGCCTCCGCACGTATTGAACTCTCGCCTAACGACAAGCGAGCGTCTGCGTATTGTTGAGCGCGTAGTAAAACGCATCAACGAGCGTACGCCAACAGCATACCTAACCAACAAAGCATGGTTCTGCGGTCTTGAGTTCTTCGTTGATGAGCGTGTACTTGTGCCACGCTCTCCTATCGGCGAATTGATTCAAGCGGAATTCCAACCTTGGTTGGTGGAAGAGCCTACGCGCATCATGGACCTATGTACGGGTTCTGGTTGTATCGCGATTGCTTGTGCGCACGCTTTCCCTGAAGCAGAAGTGGATGCGATCGACATCTCTACAGATGCTCTACAAGTGGCTGAGCAAAACGTACAAGATCACGGTATGGAGCAGCAAGTGTTCCCAATTCGCTCTGATTTGTTCCGTGATCTTCCAAAAGAGAAATACAATCTAATCGTGTCCAACCCACCATATGTGGATGAAGAAGACATGAACAGCCTGCCAGATGAGTTCACGCATGAGCCTGAGCTTGGTTTAGCTGCGGGTACGGATGGTCTAAAACTAGTGCGTCGTATTCTTGCTAACGCGCCAGATTATCTAACAGATAACGGCATTCTTATTTGTGAAGTCGGCAACTCAATGATTCATATGATGGAACAGTACCCAGAGATTCCATTTACTTGGATTGAGTTCGAGAACGGTGGTCATGGCGTATTTATGCTAACGCGTGACCAGCTGGTTGAGTGTGCAGAAGAGTTTAAACTGTACAAAGACTAATAGAGTCTTGCACTAAACATCAAAACACCGAGCTTTATGCTCGGTGTTTTTTTTATGCATACCTCGCCGATATTAACTCTTTACATCAAAACGTAATAAAGCCACTATGAATCCACGAAGAATTGGAAAGCAGCTATGCTCTGTTTTGAGAGAGTGTGGCGATAAAAACTTGAGGAAGTAATGGCAGGAAACAGTATCGGACAACATTTCCGAGTGACGACATTCGGGGAAAGTCACGGTATCGCACTGGGATGTATCGTAGACGGATGTCCTCCGGGGTTGGAAATTACAGAAGCAGATCTACAAATCGATCTCGACCGCCGTCGTCCAGGCACATCACGTTACACCACACAACGTCGTGAACCGGATGAAGTTAAAATTCTTTCTGGCGTTTTTGAAGGCAAAACCACGGGCACATCGATCGGTTTGCTAATTGAAAACACCGATCAGCGCTCAAAAGACTACTCTGACATCAAAGATAAGTTCAGACCGGGTCATGCTGATTACACTTACCACCAAAAATATGGCATCCGCGACTATCGCGGTGGCGGCCGTTCTTCAGCTCGTGAAACCGCAATGCGTGTGGCTGCTGGTGCAATCGCGAAGAAATACTTAAAAGATGAGTTTGGTGTTGAGATTCGTGCTTACTTGTCACAAATGGGTGATGTATCTATCGACAAGGTAGATTGGAACGAAATCGAGAACAATGCATTCTTCTGCCCTGATGCTGACAAAGTAGAAGCATTTGACCAACTTATCCGTGACCTGAAAAAAGAAGGCGACTCTATTGGCGCAAAAATCCAGGTTGTGGCAACTAACGTGCCTGTTGGTCTTGGGGAACCCGTATTTGACCGTTTGGATGCAGACATCGCGCACGCACTAATGAGCATCAACGCGGTGAAAGGCGTGGAAATCGGAGACGGTTTCGAGGTGGTAAACCAAAAAGGCAGTCAGCACCGTGATACGCTTGCTCCTGAAGGTTTTGGTAGTAATCATGCGGGTGGCATTCTTGGTGGTATCTCGACTGGTCAAGACATTGTCGCAAACATTGCGCTTAAGCCAACATCAAGTATCACTGTGCCGGGTGAGACCATCACAAAAGAAGGTGAACCAACTCAGTTGATCACCAAAGGTCGTCATGACCCATGTGTGGGTATTCGTGCTGTGCCTATCGCAGAAGCGATGCTGGCTATTGTGGTGATGGATCATTTACTACGCCACCGTGGTCAAAACCATGGCGTAACAACTGAAACACCGAAGATTTAAGAGCTTTGTGTCATTCCAGCGAGCTATAGCGAGACTAGGAATCTAATTTCAGCGCGATGAAAAGAGAAAGAAACATCTCTGACAACAGAGTGCTCGGATAATAGATCCTGAATCATGCTCCTTCGTCGCTGTTCAGGATGACTGAATATAAAATTATGCCACTCACTGAATCGCGGGTGGCACAATTTTATCAGGCAACCTTTTTTGTTTAAGTAGTTTTTGCTTAATGAATCGAGCCTTCGGTTTCCAAATGAAAAGAAGGCAGACGCCACTTAAAGCGTACCGCAGCCATACGCAACATGTAACCAGTAACCAGTGTAATAATAGTGGCAGTGACATCGGGAACATTGAATTCTAATAGCGCTAAGTACATTCCTGATGCGATAAGAGCGACAGAAGCGTAAAGCTCTTCATGCAGTACCAATGGTGTTTGGCGACAGATCAAGTCGCGAAGTAGCCCACCGAATACACCAGTTACTAACGCTGAAACCATACAAATACCAGGGTGCAAGCCCATGCCCATCGCAATTTTTGTTCCGATGATACTAAACACGATTAAACCTAATGCATCGAGGCGAATGAACAGGCCTTTTAGCTTAATCACCCATTTCGCTAAACCTGTTGTTAGCACACCTGCAACACACGTAATTGCAAGGAACTCTGGGTTTTTTACCCAACCAAGAGGGTAGTGGCCTAATAGAATGTCACGTACGGTGCCACCACCAATGGCCGTTGCGCTGGCCACCAACATAACACCAAACCAGTCCATCTTTCTTCTACCAGCACTTAACGCACCTGTCATGGCTTCAGCCGTGATACCAATGATATACAACACACTTAGCAACATAGGGAAACACTCAACGTAAAAAGTCACTACGTTCTACGAGAATCAGCGTAGGCGAAGTAACAACACTTACAAACGGTTCTATCTCTCTTAAAAAGTGATTAAAACCAGCAACATGCTTGTAATCAAACGGCTTAAAAATAGCGGTTTGAACGGCATCAAAATAAGGCGAGAGTGTAGTGGTAAATAAGTACGCTGACGAATGAGAAATTGTATGGAGAAAGCGACCTTCAGATAAATTCAACTAATAACCAAAAATGTGGGGGTGCCTTTACCTCATAGCTAAAAACAGCGACAATATGCAGCGCATGTCAAACTGAAGTACAAACTCGACGATGACCCACGAATACCAAGACTTAATCACCATTTTTAATGACACCTTTTTAGAACAATTTAATACGAAATTAGAGTTAGGTGGTGATGAGCCTATTTATCTTCCTGCTGATGATGAACACCCTCATCATCGGATTATTTTTGCTCGGGGTTTTTACGCCTCTGCTTTACACGAGATCTCGCATTGGTGTGTGGCTGGTCCAGAGCGTCGTTTGCTGGAAGATTTTGGTTATTGGTATGAACCTGATGGGCGAACAGCAGAAGTTCAAGCGGAGTTTGAGAAAGTTGAAGTGCGACCTCAAGCTTATGAATGGATTCTGGCACAAAGCGCTGGCTTCCCTTTTACGGTGAGTTGTGACAATCTACACGGCGATTTTGAACCAGATAGGCTCGGCTTTATGAAAAAAGTGCATAAAGAAGTGCTAGGTATTTTGGACGTTGGCTTGCCTTTGCGAGTGAAAATGCTTTCTGATGCCCTGCGCGCATTTTATCAAACTAAGCCATTGGAAGCGTCGGACTTTTGCGTTAAATAACCACTAATAACCTCAGAGATACACCATGATTATTGAATTTGAAGAAAAACTACTGGAACTGATTGATGCTCGAATTGAAACAGCATCTGACGATGAATTGTTTGCTGGTGGTTATTTACGTGGTCACATCTCTTTATCCGCGGCGTCTTGTGAAGAAGAAGGGATTAGCGATATTACTGAGCTGAAGTCACGCATTGAGAGCAGCTTAGAAGATGCGCGTACCGAGTTAAGCCCGGCCGATCGCGTGATTGTCAGTGATTTGTGGCAAGAGCTCCAGGCTCAGGCTTAGTCCCTAAGCAGCGTTTTCCCTTTATTTAATCCTAGTCATTTACTACTTCGAAAAATTCGAACCTCTCCATAAAATTTTTGTGGTTGTAGCGAAACTGTTCAACTTTTATTCTGATCAGCATAAAACGTGAACAAAGGATTACAACCATGAAAATTGTCGCATTTGGTGCATCTACCAGCTCTACCTCAATCAACAAACTACTTGCTACATACGCAGCAAACCAAGTCGAAGGCGCTCAAGTGAATGTTCTAGACTTAAACGATTATCAAGCGCCAATGTTTAGCGAGGACAAAGAGAAAGAAATAGGTCAAGCTGAAGGGGCTGTCGCGTTTTTACGTGACTTGGCGGAGGCTGACGCTCTCGTTGTTTCCTTCGCAGAGCATAACGGTTCGTACCCAGCGGCCTATAAAAACTTGTTCGATTGGGCGACGCGCATTGAGCGTAATGTATTTCAAAACAAACCTGTCGTTTATTTAGCAACTTCCCCAGGTCCCGGTGGTGCACAAAGTGTTCTTGCGGCGGCGACAGGTTCTGCTCAATTTTTTGGCGCGGATGTAAAGGCATCGTTATCTGTGCCGAGCTTCTACGAAAATTTTGACGTGGAATCGGGTAAGGTTGTAAACCCAGAAGTGGCAGAGCAAGTGAAACAGGCAGTTGCACTGCTGAAGTAATCTCAGTACGAGCAACTTAGTGAGTTAGCGATTCCCGACACGTATCTGTGTCGGGAATTAAAACGAGAGAATACTCTTACAGCTCGGTAATGGCTTTGCCTTTTCTTAGTTTACGAACCCACATTCGACTTGGGTGAAGTTCGGTCAATACATCAACAGGTAATGGCAGCGGGTCCCCACAGATCTGGGAGGCCAACACTTCAGCTAATAATGGTGCAGAGCTCAGTCCACGAGATCCTAAACCTAAGAAGCAGAATAGGTTAGGGTACTGATGAATGGTTTCTACCTCTTCTTCTTTTTGATTTTGTAAGTTGGCGTATTGCGTTTTGATCGTCTCAAAGTCACCCACATTTCCGACAAATGGTAAGTGATCTCGGCTAACACAACGAATACCTTGGCGAGATTGATTACCAGTGATATCTACCTCTTTTGCCCATGTTTGATTCGGTACACATTTCACTAGCTTTTCCGCATTATCTTTTTGGGCGTTTTCATCAAATTCGTAGTCAAGGTGACTGCGGTCGTAGCTTGCACCGATACACAAGTGTTGATTACTTGGGTTAACAGGTGTCATGTAACCGTCGTAACACAACACCGTTTTCAGCTGACTCAGCGTTTCGGTTGCTGGCGCATGACTGACTTGTCCTTTCACTTGTCCCATTGGTAGGGAAGCGGTTTGACTCAATGTCTGGAACTCATGGCCGTTCGCAATTACAACCGTTGAGTGCTCAAATGTTTGACCACTCGCCGTTAGTAGCCAGAGCTGACGCTTTTCATCCCAATCTAATGCCTCAACAAGATGTTCAAACTTCGTTGAGAGTAACGACGTCTTCTCCAATTGTTTAATTAACCCGCGAGTTAACTCGGCAGGGCACAGCCACCCTCCCATTGGGTAGTGCACAGACGCCATATCAATAGGTAACCCGATAGTGTTCGCAGTTTCCTCGGCGGACAGCTTTTGAATGAGCTCTGGAGTGAAGTTACCCGCAAGCATTTTCTCCAGTTTGTCTGTGGATTTGTCATCCCACATCAACTGAGTTACGCCACACCAGTCATGATCAAAATCGATCTCTTGTGCTGCTTGTTCAACAAACTGACGTGCGAACAAAAATGCAGGAGCAAACACACGCGAAACGCCCGTGTGCGGGCCATTAAGCAGTGGATAAACGGCTCCTTGTCGATTGCCTGAAGCTCCTTTGGCTGGTTGTTTGTCTTTACAGTAAAGGGTGACGTTTTGGCCACGACGAACTAACGTTTTCGCTAACGCCGCGCTAGCTATACCACCACCAATGATGGCAATCGAATCAAGATTGCTAGATGCTGAGCGATTGAACCAAGGGAGATGGTTCGATTGCTTTTCACGTTGCTCCATAGAGCCGGCGATCATTTCTCGCTTAGTGCCGAAACCTTTCACCTTTTTCATTGTAAAGCCAGCTTCGTTCAAACCACGACGTACAAAGCCTGCTGCGGTAAACGTGGCAACTGTACAATCTTGCTTGGCTAGCTTTGCCATGTTGTTGAACAGGCCTTGGTTCCACATTTCTGGGTTTTTGCTTGGCGCGAATCCATCTAAGAACCAAGCATCAATCAAACCTTGTTCGTTGTATGGGACTTGCGGCATGCAGTCTTTAATGTCACCAAACCAAAGGTCGAGTGTGATTGCGCCGTCTTCTAAAACAATGCGATGACACTCCGGCACAGCGGCAGGGTAGTGCTTTTGTAACTTTTCCGCGTATTCAGCTAGCTCAGGCCAAGCTTCATGCGCCTTCTTTAAATCGGCTTTGCTTAATGGGTATTTTTCAAAGCTAATAAAATGCAGCTCTTTCAATGTTGCGTCCGGATGCTGACGACGAAACTCACTAAACCACTGGCATACTGCTAAGAAGTTTAATCCCGTGCCAAATCCTGTTTCACCAATGACAAAACGTCTTTGGTCAAATTCCTGCCATCTTTCTGGGAGATGATTTTGTTTTAAGAAAACGTAGCGTGTCTCTTCAAGACCGTTTACGTTAGAGAAGTAAACATCATCAAATTGGTCTGAAACCGGAGTACCAGCTTCGTTCCAACCAAGTTCTGCGTTTTTTATTGAAGTCATAATGGTGCAAATTTGTGATTTGGCGCGGTAAGAATGGGGCGATTGTACGAATTTATGGGAAAGCTGACCACTTTTGTTGACTATCTTAGTTATCATCTAGCGGATTTTTGAATTATAGGAATGTCATAATGAAACGAGTCGTAATCACCGGTATGGGTATTGTTTCAAGTATCGGTAACAACGTCGAAGAAGTTCTAGCGTCTCTTAAAGCGGGCAAATCTGGCATCACTGCATCTGAGCAGTTCAAAGAACACGGTCTTCGTTCGCAAGTATGGGGTGACCTAAAAATCAACCCGGCGGAACACATCGACCGTAAGCAGATGCGCTTTATGGGTGATGCGGCTGCTTATGCATACCTATCAATGGAGCAGGCAATCGCAGACGCTGGTCTTACAGAAGAGCAGGTTTCAAACGATCGTACCGGTATCGTTGCAGGTTCTGGCGGTGCTTCTGCATACAATCAAACGGTAGCGACAGACACGATGCGCGCCAAAGGCGTAAAGCGAGTTGGTCCTTACATGGTTCCTCGTACTATGTCTTCTACTGTTTCTGCTTGTCTTGCTACGCCATTTAAGATTCGTGGCGTGAACTACTCAATGAGCTCTGCATGTGCAACATCTGCACACTGTATCGGCCATGCTATGGAGCTTATTCAACTAGGCAAACAAGATATTGTTTTTGCTGGTGGCGGCGAAGAGCTAGATTGGTCTCAAACTATGATGTTTGATGCGATGGGCGCACTGTCAACCAAATACAATGACACGCCAGACAAAGCATCTCGTACATACGATGCAGACCGTGACGGTTTTGTTATCTCGGGCGGCGGCGGCATGCTGGTTATTGAAGAACTAGAGCACGCACTGGCACGTGGTGCGAAAATCTACGGTGAAATCGTAGGTTACGGTGCGACATCAGATGGCTACGACATGGTAGCGCCATCAGGTGAAGGCGCAATTCGTTGTATGAAGATGGCGATGCAAGACGTAGATGGTGTGGATTACATCAACACGCACGGCACATCGACACCAGTTGGTGACGTGAAAGAGCTTGGTGCTATCCAACAATTGTTTGGTGAGAACAGCCCTGCAATCTCTGCAACAAAAGCAATGACTGGCCACGCACTCGGCGCAGCGGGCGTGCACGAAGCAATTTACTCAACACTTATGCTAGACAAAAACTTCATTGCTCCAAGCATCAATATTTCAAACTTGGACGAAGCAGCACAAGGTCTGGACATCGTGACAGAAGCACGTGATGCAGAGCTAACGACCGTAATGTCAAACAGCTTTGGCTTTGGCGGCACAAACGCAACTTTGGTTATTAAAAAGTACCAAGGTTAACTGAATTTGTTGGCGCCTTGCGAGAGTACTGTAAACGCCAACAGTCCAGTTTCCAGAGCTTGATCAGTCACACTGATCGAACAGACGCAGACTCTATCCCATGGAGAGCGGGATAGGATCCTTTTGTTCTGGAACTTTGCCCGGCTATTTAGCCGGGCTTTTTCTTTTCTCTGTTTCTGCTTTTCTCTAGGCTTCCCGTCAATCGATTCTATAGGAGTTACCTCCTTGAGGTTTATTGGTGTTATATCTTGAGATTTTTCGGGAAAAGGGCACAATCGCTTTAGTTTCGCATCTTGCGAATAAACGAACTCTTACAAATGGATGTTAGAACGCTGGCGCTATGAAAATTATTGTTGATGAAAATATGCCGTATGCTGAAGAGCTATTCAGCCAACTCGGTAACGTAATTCTAAAACCAGGTCGTACACTGACCGCCGATGATTTAGTGGATGTTGATGCCCTAATGATTCGCTCAGTCACCAAAGTGAATGCTGACCTGATCAGCAAAGCAAACAAGCTGAAGTTTGTTGGTACGGCCACGGCAGGCATGGATCATGTTGACCAAGCACTCTTAAAAGAGAAAGGCATTTTCTTCACTGCTGCGCCAGGGTGTAACAAAGTGGGTGTAGCGGAATACGCGTTCAGCGTGATGATGGTGCTCGCTCAGCAACAAGGTTTCTCGGTATTTGACAAGACGGTAGGTATTATTGGTGCAGGCCAAGTAGGTAGCTACCTAGAGAAATGTTTGAAAGGCATGGGTATTAAAGTTCTCATCAATGACCCATTCAAACAAGAGGCTGGTGATCCTCGTAGCTTTACTCCGTTGACAGAACTGATTGAAAGCTCAGACATCATTACACTACATACGCCAATCACCAAAGATGGCCCATACCCAACGCATCATTTGATTGATGAGAAGGTATTAAATGGTCTCCGCAGCGATCAAATTTTGATTAACGCGGCTCGAGGTCCCATCGTTGACAACGCTGCTTTGAAGCAACGTCTTTTGAAAAATGATGGCTTTACAGCGGCACTCGACGTATTTGAATTTGAACCAGAGGTTGATATGGAGCTTCTGCCTCTGCTAGCATTCGCAACCCCTCACGTTGCAGGCTACGGCTTGGAAGGGAAAGCTCGCGGTACAACGATGATTTTCAACAGCTACTGTGAGTTCTTAAATAACGAATTACGTGCGCATGCCAGCGATTTACTGCCAACCGCGCCTGTTCCTACTATGGTATTGGACAGAGCTTGGGACGAAGCAACACTGCATAACATCACGCAGTTAATCTATGATGTGCGTAGAGATGACGCTCTTTTCCGCCGTGAAATCAGTAAGCCAGGCGCTTTTGACCTGATGCGTAAAAACTACTGGGATCGCCGTGAATACAGCGCTGTCACGCTAGTGGGTAACAAAACATGTAACCTTGCTCCATTAGCAGAACTAGGTTTTCAGATTGAGGTAAGTCAATGAGCCAGCAATATAATGTTGCCATTTTAGGTGCGACCGGTGCGGTCGGTGAAACAATTTTGGATGTGCTTCAAGAGCGCAAATTCCCAGTAGGCGAAATCTTCCTACTCGCGAGTGAGCGCAGCGAAGGCAAGACTTACCGCTTCAATGGTAAAACGGTACGCGTTCAAAACGTAGAAGAGTTCGATTGGTCTCAAGCGCATATCGCACTGTTTTCTGCTGGTGGTGAGCTATCAGCCAAGTGGGCTCCAATTGCCGCTGATGAAGGCGTGATTGTTATCGACAATACATCACACTTCCGTTACGAGTACGACATTCCTCTTGTTGTGCCAGAAGTAAACCCAGAAGCGATTGCAGAGTTTCGTAACCGTAACATCATCGCGAACCCGAACTGTTCAACCATCCAAATGCTGGTGGCACTAAAACCAATTCACGATGCGGTGGGCATTGAGCGTATTAACGTATCAACTTACCAATCGGTATCTGGTGCAGGAAAAGCGGGTATTGATGAGCTAGCAGGTCAAACGGCGAAGCTGCTAAACGGTCTGCCTGCAGACAAGAAGCAATTCTCTCAACAGATCGCGTTTAACTGTATTCCACAAATCGATCAAATGATGGAAAACGGCTACACCAAAGAAGAAATGAAAATGGTGTGGGAAACACAGAAGATCTTTAACGATCCATCAATCACAGTCAATCCAACGTGTGTACGTGTTCCTGTATTCTACGGTCACGCAGAAGCACTCCACATTGAGACTCGTTCACCTATCGATGCACAAGAAGTCGTTAACTTGCTTGAACAAACTGACGGTATCGAAGTGTTCCACGGTGAAGACTTCCCTACACAAGTTCGCGATGCGGGCGGTAAGGACCATGTAATGGTTGGTCGTATCCGTAACGATATCAGCCATCATAGCGGCGTAAACCTGTGGGTTGTTGCTGATAACGTGCGTAAAGGCGCGGCAACTAACGCGGTGCAAATCGCAGAAGTTCTGATCCGCGATTACTACTAAGTCGCTTACAGTTCATTTCAAAGCCTCGCACAGTGCGAGGCTTTTTTGTACGAACGAAACAAAATAGTGTGAGATTAGTACGAATATGGCGAGAGCCACACATTTTTTATTCTCAACGCTATAGTTTTGCATGCGATATCCGATATATTTAACCGATCACCATTTCAAATTGTATTTAGCACAAAACTGAGCCTTCTATGCGTCAAAATTATAAGCGTTTGTTAGCAGCCCTTGTGTTGATGATCGCGACTCAGACATCATCAGTGGTTCAAGCCGAAGGAATTCGTCTTGTTGGACCGTCTGGTGAAGTGCAATCATCTCCGAGCTATGCTGAAGATATTGAGCGAGCATTACCTGCTCCTCCTGCGAATACTCAACCGTCACGTTTCTTTGGTCCGACTGGTGAAAATCAAACACTATGGTCGATCGCTTCAGAATTACGACCTTCACGCGGTGTTACCGTTCAACAAACGCTTCTTGCCATTTACCGAATTAACCCTCAAGCGTTTGAGAACCAAAACATTCATGAATTGATCCCAGGTAGTCGGCTACGAGTACCTTCTCTAGAGCAAGTGCAAAGCGCGACCACAGCGCAAGCTGTTGCGATTATGAAGGCGCATGAAGCTAAGTTAAAACAGCCGAAGCCGACAAATAGAGCGACGCCAGCACAACGAGTCACCGAGCAACCAAAGCCACAAATTAAAGTAGAACCCAAGCCTGCGGCTAAGCCAGAGACAGTGGCAGCAACGGAGCCAAAACCAACTCCGAAAACAATACCCGTCATCCCTGCGCCACCAGTAACTACCTCTCCGCAGGGTGAAAAGCAGGTCAGTGCGCTAAAGGACAAACTTCAAGGCTCACAAAGTGAATTAGACTCATTAGAAGAGAAGAACCATCGTCTTCGATTGATGCTGTCAGAAGTGCAAAGCGAAGTCGAAACTTTGAAAAGCGAGCTGAATGACGAAGAACGCATTCGCTCAGAAGTCGAGAAGCTGCTTGCTGAAGAACGCCAGCGCCTTGCTGAACAACAACGCATGCAACCAAGCACCATGGACAAAATTTTGTCGAATGGTTGGCTTGTTGGTCTTGCGGCATTAATTCCTGGTGCTTTGATTGCGTTGCTAGTTGTTATGCTTCTTGGTCGACGCTCTAAAGCGAAAGAGGAAGATGCGGCTGCACAGGAACAGCAAAACGTTGATCCTCTTGCGGCGCCAATCGGTTTAGCGGCGGCGGATGAGCTTGATGAAGAGCTCACGCTTGATGATGAATTGTTTGCAGATGAAGATATCAACACACAGTCTTTACAAGAAGAGAAGTCAGATTTAGAAGAAGACGTCTTTGCTAACCTCGACGATGAAGAACTTGATTTCAATCTGGAAGGGGACGATGACCCATTTGCAGATATTGGCGATGACGGCGACCTAGATGTTGGTCTGGATGAGTTTGAATCATCGAACAATGGTATCCAAGTCAACGGCGAAGAAAAAGCGCTTGGTTTAGAAGAAATGGAGCGAGCCTTAGATGAGGTTGCTCCAGAACTAGAAGTGCTCGATGACGATGAGTCTGGCTTCGATCTTTCGGATGATACGAATGAGAAATCAGACTCGCTTTCAGACGACGCATTTGCCGAGTTACTTGCAGCCGATGAGCCGTCAGAAGAGTTACCAAGTGACACTGTCGACCAGGATATGCTTGATGACTTGTTTGCTGAACTTGGCAACGATGACTTCGATTTAGATACTGATGAGCCTGAGTTAAAACAGCCCGTTTCGGATGATGACTTTAGTGTAGGAGAGGCATCTGACGACGATATCGATAAGCTATTGGCCCAGTATGAACAACCGGCTAGTGAATCGGAAGTTCGAGAAGCTGACGCCAATGAAGGTCCTGTTCTAGATGAAAACAGTACAGAGCTACTCGATGAACTCATTGATTTTGATGAAGATGACACAGACGAGTTTGATCCACTAAACGAGCTAGAAGCAATCTCTGGTTTTGAAGGTGATGACTCGATCGAAGAGTTAGACGCAGATAGCACAGACTTACTGGATGAACTCATTGATGATGTTACCTCTGAACTTGATGAAGAGACTGAAGCTGATTTAGATCCGTTTGATGATCTGATTCGAGAGGACGAGAGCCCAGAGCAGAATAAATCGGAAGAGGAAGAGTTACTGAAATCACTTGGTTTTGGTGAGCCAGACGCCGACGAAAAGCCATCTTCCGTAGTTGAGTCAGAACAAACTCATGAAGATCAGGACATTGAGTCTGGATTGGACATCGACGCTTTATTAAGTGAAAGCCAACCAGACACGCAACAAGCTGCAAAAGAGCAACCATTAACCGAGCCAGAGGCTGCTTCAGAGCCATTTAGCAGCGATGAATTTCTTGGTGATTTAGAGGACCTCTCACCAGAGAATGATCCTTTAATGAGCGAGCTAGACGACCTATTTGAGTCAGACAGTGAAGAACTTCTGCCAACAGAACAAGAAAAAGCGGATTTTTCTGCTGAACTTGACGCTCTATTTGATAGTGAAGACGATTTACCGCAGCAAGTTGAAAAAACACAAACGGAGATAGAGGAAGCTTCATCACTACAACAAGAGGCTACCGATACTGATTCAACACAAGAACCATCCGTGGAGTCCGGTGCTGAGGTACAGCCTCACGTTGAGCAAGAGGAAGACATTCCGGCCTTCACGCCGACACCAAATACAATAGAAAATGAATTCGGTGTTCCACAAGAAGAAGATTGGCTACTGGATGAGCCTGAATTGGAGCCGGAAACTGAGTCGACCAACGATTCAGAAGAAGAATTCAATTTTGATGAGCTAGATCTTCCAGAATTCAGCGAAGAAGATGCTCTAGCATCTATGGCTGGCGAACCTGCGTTAGAAACGTCCGAGTCCGTTGAACCAGAACAAATTGAAGCCGACTTGCCAGCTGAGTCCGAAGAAGAGTTCAATTTTGACGAGCTGGATCTTCCAGAATTCAGTGAAGAAGATGCCCTGGCGTCCATGGCTGGCGAACCTGCGTTAGAAACGTCCGAGTCCGTTAAACCAGATCAAGTCGAAGCTGACTTACCAACCGAGTCCGAAAAAGAGTTCAATTTTGATGAGCTCGATTTGCCAGAGTTCAGTGAAGAAGATGCACTGGCGTCTATGGCTGGCGAACCTACGTTAGAAACGTCCGAGTCCGTTAAGCCAGAACAAGTTGAAGCCGACTTGTCAGCTGAGTCCGAAGAAGAGTTCAATTTTGACGAGCTGGATCTTCCTGAGTTTAGTGAAGACGACGCATTGGCGTCTATGGCTGGCGAACCTGCGTTAGAAACGTCCGAGTCCGTTGAGCCAGAACAAGTTGAAGCCGACTTGCCAACTGAGTCCGAAGAAGAGTTCAATTTTGATGAGCTCGATTTGCCAGAGTTCAGTGAAGAAGATGCACTGGCGTCTATGGCTGGCGAACCTGCGTTAGAAACGTCCGAGTCCGTTGAGCCAGAACAGGTTGAAGCCGACTTGCCAGCTGAGTCCGAAGAAGAGTTCAATTTTGATGAGCTCGATTTGCCAGAGTTCAGCGAAGAAGATGCCTTGGCGTCGATGGAAGAAGAGCCAGAATTACCGAGCTCTGAGACTGCAGATATAGAACCAATCTCCGGTGAGGATGAAGAGTTAAGTTTTGACGACCAAGATCTTCCAGAGTTCAATGAGGAAGATGTTCTCGCGTCAATGAACGAGGGTGCGCCAGAGAGCCCTAAGGTTGAAGCAGAGACATCGAGACCAGCTATTCAAGCCGATAACGATCATGATGCTTTGTTTGAAGTATTTGCGCAGCAAAACGGCT
This sequence comes from Vibrio sp. D431a, assembly GCF_030248655.1. Taxonomy (NCBI): domain Bacteria; kingdom Pseudomonadati; phylum Pseudomonadota; class Gammaproteobacteria; order Vibrionales; family Vibrionaceae; genus Vibrio; species Vibrio sp. D431a. The sequence continues at coordinate 36,425 of NZ_JAHGAP010000017.1, forward strand.
TTGATACTGACCCAGAAGTGCAGCCAACAGCGACAGAGGGTGAGCCGCTCAGTAATTTGGATGATGAATCATCAATGGCTAACCTTCTTGCGGAAGACGCAAACTCAGAAGTATTTGAAGGTAAACTAGACAGTGACACCATCGCAAGTGCAGGTATGGATTTTGAAACCATGCTTGATGTTGGAGATGATTGGGATGGCTTTAAACCCGCTGCTGATAACGTAAGTTCTACTGAAGAAGTGCCTGAGGACCAGCGTGATGTTTGGAATTCGAGTGATGCACTAAGTCAGCCAGAGATCGCGCAAGAAAACTGGGCAGAGCAAAGCGACTTGGATGACTTCGACCCGAAGAAAAATCAATTTATGACGATTGATGAATTGATGGCTCAGGTCGACAGAGAAGGTGGTGAGTTCGAAGAAGAAGACCTTAAGCTCGATGTCGGATTGAACGAGTTTCCAGATGTTATCGGCGAGATCGGCGATATTGACGTAGATAACAATGCTGAAGCGGCTGGGAAACTGGATTTGGCTAAAATCTATCTCGAGATGAACGATTCTCAAGGGGCGATTAAACTACTAGAAGAGGCGATTGTTTACGGTGAGGATGATATTCGCCGCGAAGCAAAAAGCCTGATTGACGCCATTAATGGCCGATAAACCGAAACAAAAGGGTAGCGTTTGCTACCCTTTTTGTGTCCCGTTAGTAGGATGCTACCTTTATGTCACCCTTGGTGAAACTGGCAACTTGAGGTGACTTGAGTATATACTTCCCGCCCCATTTTAGAGTTCGAAGGTTAAGATGAGAATCGCATTAGGTATCGAGTACAACGGTACAAACTACTTTGGTTGGCAGCGCCAAAGAGAAGTGAAAAGTGTCCAAGAAGAGCTAGAGAAAGCATTGTCCGTCGTCGCTAATCACCCAGTTGAAGTTCAGTGTGCTGGTCGGACAGACGCAGGCGTGCATGGCACGGGACAAGTTGTGCACTTTGATACCAACGTTACTCGAAAAATGGTAGCTTGGACCATGGGCGCAAACGCGAACATGCCAAGCGATATAGCGGTTCGTTGGGCTAAGGAAGTTTCAGATGATTTCCATGCAAGATTCTCAGCGACAGCTCGCCGTTATCGTTACATTATTTTCAATCATGCTTTACGTCCAGGCATCCTAAACTCGGGGGTTAGTCACTATCATGGTGAGCTCGACGAGAAAAAAATGCATGAAGCAGGGCAGTTCCTACTTGGCGAAAATGATTTTACGTCGTTTCGCGCGGCGCATTGTCAGTCTCGCAGCCCATTTCGAAACTTGATGCATCTGAACGTTACGCGCCATGGGAACTATGTGGTTATTGATATTAAAGCTAATGCGTTCGTGCATCATATGGTTCGTAATATCACGGGTAGCTTGATAAAAGTTGGACGTGGCGAAGAGAGTCCTGAATGGATCAAGTGGTTATTAGAAGCCAAAGATCGCAAACTAGCGGGTGCGACAGCGAAAGCGGAAGGTCTGTACCTGGTAGATGTAGACTACCCAGAAGAGTTTGGGTTACCTGAAGTGCCGATCGGTCCACTGTTTTTACCAGATAATTTGAACTAATTTTACAAACTTATTTCAAAATATCGGTAGTGTTTACATTGAATGTGAACGGAAAACATACGCTATTTACGATATCAAAAATAGGTACAACCAGTTTTTTATCTACAGTAGCTGCAAGATATGGTTTAATCCGTCGGTATTATGTCGAATTTATATCTTTCGCAATGAAGCGGAAGAGTTGAGAGAAAAGGTCTTCCATGAGTTGGCTTGAAAAGATTTTAGAGAAAAGCAATCTAGTAAGTTCACGCAAAGCTTCTATCCCAGAAGGTGTGTGGACTAAATGTACCTCTTGTGAACAGGTTTTATACCATGCTGAACTAGAGCGTAACTTAGAAGTTTGTCCAAAGTGTAACCATCACATGCGTATGAAAGCGCGTCGTCGTTTGGAAACATTTTTAGATGAAGGTAATCGAGTTGAATTAGGTTCTGAACTTGAGCCACAGGATAAACTGAAATTTAAAGATTCTAAGCGATACAAAGAGCGTATCTCTGCTGCACAAAAAAATAGCGGTGAGAAAGATGCGCTAGTTGTGATGCAGGGTGAATTGCTTGGTCTGCCGCTTGTGGCGTGTGCGTTTGAATTCTCCTTTATGGGTGGTTCAATGGGTTCAGTCGTTGGTGCTCGCTTTGTGAAAGCAGTGGATGCAGCCATTGAAAATAACTGTGCGCTTGTTTGTTTCTCAGCAAGTGGTGGTGCTCGTATGCAAGAGGCTTTAATGTCTCTTATGCAAATGGCAAAAACCAGTGCTGCGCTTGAGCGTTTATCAGAAAAAGGTCTGCCGTTTATTTCTGTTCTAACTGACCCTACAATGGGTGGTGTATCAGCAAGTTTGGCTATGTTGGGTGATATCAACATCGGTGAACCTAAGGCCCTCATTGGCTTTGCTGGTCGTCGTGTAATCGAGCAAACTGTACGTGAAGATCTTCCTGAAGGTTTCCAGCGTAGTGAGTTCCTGCTTGATCACGGTGCTATTGATATGATCGTTGACCGTCGTGAAATGCGTCAGCGTGTGGGTGGTCTTATCGCTAAGATGACTAACCACAAGTCTCCTTTGGTGGTTTCGGTTAACGAATCTCCAAATGAAGAGCCATATTCTGTACCAGAAGCGGACGAAAAAGGGTAAAGTATCAACTAACATAAAAACCAAAGAATTTAATGGTTAAAGTTAGATGACCCAAAACCCAATTCCTCAAGCCACATCTTCATTAGAGATGTGGCTTGATTATTTAGCAAATATTCATTCCTCAGCAATTGATCTAGGCTTAGACCGTGTCCAAGCGGTAGCAAACAAAGCCAATCTTACCAAACCAGCTCCAACCGTAATCACCGTTGCCGGAACCAATGGCAAAGGCTCAACGTGTGCGTTAATGGAAGCCATTTTACTTGATGCTGGCTATTCAGTCGGTGTTTATAGTTCTCCGCACCTGATTCGTTACAACGAGCGTGTACGCATTAATGGCGTTGACGTTGTAGATGCCAAGCACTGTGAAGCATTCGATTATGTAGAAAAGCAGCGTGGTGATGTTAGCCTTAGCCTCTTTGAATTCGGTACGCTTGCTGCGCTCCGTATTTTCCAAGTAGAGAAAGTTGACGTTGTCTTACTTGAAGTAGGACTTGGCGGCCGTCTAGACGCCACTAACGTTGTTGACCATGATGTTTCTGTTATTACGAGCTTAGCGATCGATCATGTGGATTGGCTTGGTGATGACATCAATGTTATTGGTTTTGAAAAAGCGGGCATTTACCGTTCAGGGAAGCCAGCAATTTGTGGTCAACCGACGCCACCAGCGACCGTGGCGGCTCATGCTGACGATATTGGTTCTGAGTTCTTCCAAGTAGGTATTCAGTACGATTACCAACTAACTGATAATGGTTGGAAATGGAGCAGTGGGGCATTTGAGTTAGAGGATTTACCAATCCCATCGCTACCATTACAAAATGCAGCCACTGCACTGATGGCACTAGGGGCTTCGGAATTGCAAATCACTGACATAAATATTGTCAATGGCTTGAATAATGCGCGTTTGGCGGGGCGTATGCAAGTACTGCATCACGAACCTGAAATAGTCCTTGATGTCGCTCATAACCCGCACTCTGCTGAGTATTTGGTAGAAAGAGTGAAGCAACAATATCTGGGTAAGAATATCCATATTGTGGTTGCAATGCTGCATGACAAGGACATTAAAGCAACCATTGAAGCTCTAACTCCAGTTGCAACACAATGGTATCCAGCGTCGCTTACTGGACCGAGAGCGGCGACCGCTGATGAATTGTGCCAATACTTACCTGATGGGCAAGTTCATTTTGAAAACCCTGTTGACGCCTTCGAGAGTGCGAGAAGCCACGCAAAGGCAGGAGACGTTATTCTGGTGGTTGGCTCATTCCATACCGTCGGAGAGGTATTGGAACATTGGCAATCAAATAATAAATAAGTAAAGGTATTTTGATGGCAAGTAAATTCCAAAGTCGTTTAGTCGGCACCATCATTCTAGTCGCAGTCGGAGTCATTGTTCTTCCCGATGTGCTAGATGGTAAGAAACTGCACTACAAAGAAGAATTTGCCAGTATTCCTATCAAACCAGAACTTGATAGTGATGTGGAAAACTTCGAAATATTAGAGCCAGTGGAAGACGACATTACGTTACCGGATTCTCCGGTTGAAGCTGTAGTGCAAGAACGTGAGGATGCTCAAGTAGCCGTTTCTGAGCCCGAGCCAGCGCCAACATCTAAACCTGAGGTCATCAAACAACCAGAGCAAGTTGAGGTCGTCACTCGTCCTGTTCAAGAGAAAAATCAATATGAAGATTCAGCTTGGATCATTCAGTTGATGGCACTTAAGAATCACGAAAATGCTGTCGCGCTTGTCGCGGATTTGCAAAAGCGTGGTTATCAAGCTCACACAAAGAAAGAAAACGAGTTTACGAGAGTGATTGTTGGCCCTGATGTGTCAAAAAGTAAACTTGAACGACAAGTTCAAGAATTACAAAAAATTACAGGTTCAAAAGGTCAATTGCTTAAATTTAAGCCATTAAATCCATAAGAAAACGTTTGCGTCAGCATTTTTTCTGTTAAAATGCGCGCCAACTTAAGATGAAGAAAAGATGAATTGGATAGATTTTATCATTTTAGGTGTGATCGGATTTTCAGCTCTGATCAGTTTAGTTCGCGGTTTTGCTAAAGAAGCTTTGTCTTTGGTGATTTGGTTTGGAGCGTTTTTTATCTCCAGTAATTACTATGCCAAATTGGCGGTGTACTTCACCAACATCGAAGATGATATGTTTCGTAACGGAGCGGCGATTGCGGCGTTATTTGTCGCAACCTTGGTAGTTGGTGCAGTGGTGAATTACGTCATTGGTCAACTGGTACAAAAAACAGGGCTATCAGGTACGGACCGAATTCTCGGGATTGTATTTGGTGGTCTACGCGGAGTCTTAATTGTTTCTGCGGTGCTGTTTTTTATGGATGCGTTTACTGCATTCCCAAGCTCGGATTGGTGGAAAGATTCACAGTTGATCCCTGAGTTCAGCCGTATCATCGCCCCATTCTTCGAGCATTTACAAGCAACATCAAGTTTTCTGTCTGGCACTATCTAGTAGTGCCAGCTACTGTCGCAAATCGAGGATTAGGACATGTGTGGTATTGTTGGAATCGTGGGCACAACGCCTGTAAACCAGTCTATTTATGACGCGTTAACGGTGTTACAGCATCGTGGCCAAGATGCCGCTGGTATTTGTACCATAGAAAGCAATCGTTTTCGTCTACGTAAGGCGAACGGTTTAGTCAAGGATGTATTTGAAGCAAGACACATGCAACGCCTGCAAGGCGAGGTCGGAATTGGTCATGTTCGTTACCCTACAGCAGGCAGTTCAAGCGCTTCAGAAGCTCAACCTTTCTACGTAAACTCTCCTTTCGGTATTACACTTGCCCACAACGGTAACTTGACTAACGCTAACGAAGTTCGTCAGAAGCTGTTTGAAAAAGATCGCCGTCATATCAATACCACTTCAGACTCTGAAGTATTACTAAATGTACTGGCGCACGAAATTGACTCAGTAAAAGGAAATGTCACGACCGAAGACGTATTCCGCGCAGTCACCAATGTTCATCGCACAATTCGCGGTGCTTATGCTGTGACCGCCATGATCATTGGTCATGGTATGATTGCATTTCGTGACCCACACGGTATTCGCCCGCTCTGTTTAGGTAAGCGTGAAGTTAACGGCAGAGCAGAGTACATGGTTGCGTCTGAATCGGTGGCATTGGATGCGGTCGGTTTTGATTTCGTCCGTGATGTTGCACCTGGTGAAGCGATTTACGCAACGTTTGACGGTGAGCTTTACACGAAGCAGTGTGCAGATAATCCTAAGCTGAACCCTTGTATTTTCGAGTTCGTGTACTTTGCTCGTCCAGATTCGTTCATCGATAAAATTTCGGTATACAGTGCTCGAGTTGAAATGGGTAAAAAGCTGGGCGAACGTATTCGTGAAGATTACGCAAACCTTGATATCGATGTTGTCATTCCTATCCCTGAAACGTCTTGCGACATTGCACTGCAAATCGCTCAAGCGATCGATATCCCTTATCGCCAGGGTTTCGTGAAAAACCGTTATGTTGGACGTACGTTTATCATGCCTGGCCAGCAACAACGTAAGAAATCAGTACGTCGCAAGTTGAATGCTATTCGTTCGGAATTCAAAGGTAAGAATGTGTTGCTGGTGGATGACTCTATTGTTCGAGGTACAACGTCAGAGCAGATTATTGAGATGGCTCGTGATTCTGGTGCCAAGAAAGTGTACATGGTCTCAGCGGCTCCTGAAGTTCGTTTCCCGAACGTATACGGCATTGATATGCCAAGTGCTACAGAGCTTATTGCCCATGGCCGTGACAACGATACAATTTGTAAGCAGATTGGTGCCGATGCGCTTATTTATCAACGTCTAGAAGATTTGGTAGAAGCTGTAGGTCTTGGAAATCAAGACATTACTCAGTTCGATACTTCCGTGTTTAACGGTGAATACGTAACGGGTGATATCGACCAACAATACCTAGATTTTTTAGATGGTCTTCGTAACGATGATGCGAAAACACAACTTGAAATCCAACAGGACTTAGCAAACCTAGAGCTTCATAACGAAGGCGCATAGGATGCGCTTTCTTAAGTCGTAAAAAAACCAGAGCTTCGGCTCTGGTTTTTGTTTTCGCTATCTAATTAGTGAATGTTATAAGCGATCACAAAGTCAATAAAGAGGCGAACTTTCTCTGGCAGGTGATCTTTGTGGTTGTAAAGCATATAAATGTCGCGCGGGTTTGCACTCCAATCTGGCAGTACGCGTACCAAATCGCCGCTCTCGATGTACTCTTTGATCATGACATCTGGCATTAGTGTGATGCCTAAACCTTCGGAACAAGCGCTGCGCACCACATTGAGCGCGTTTGCTTGAAAACGACCACGGTCAACATTCACCACAGACTCGCCTTTGCTATTAATCAAGGTCCACTTAATAAGCGGGTACCCTTTTAGCAATGAATGGTTAGAGAGCTCTTCTGCATGATGTGGCGCAGGATTCGAGGTTAGATAGTCAGGGCTTGCAACGAGAATATCCTTCACTTCGCCAATCTTACGCGCGATGAGGCTAGAGTCGCGTTGAGGTCCCACTCGAAAAATTACATCCCATTCAGTAGGGTCAAGCTTGTCCGCATTATTCTCTGTCGTTAGCTCAATGTTGATGTCCGGGTACTGCTTCATAAAGCTGTTGAACATCGGCATCATCATTCGTTTAGTTAAGTTGTAAGGCGCGGATATCTTAATCTTGCCGGATGCTCCTCGGCAGTCGTCAGTGATTTCCTCTGCTGCGGTTGTTAGCCTTTGTAGTAAAGGAGAGCACTCATGGTAAAAACGTTCCCCTGCTTCAGTGAGCGAGAGTTTGCGAGCATGACGGTTCAATAGTCGAAGATTGACAGAGTCTTCTAGCGCTTGAATGCGTCGGGTGATGGTCGCAACCGGGATCATGGTTTTTCGCGAAGTTGCGGTGTAGCTCCCATTTTCGACAACCAGTCGAAACAGGTTTAAGTCATCTAATTTCATATTTCCAGACACATTAAATTACCGATTACGGTTAATTTATAATTAACTTTGTGATCAAAGCTTGCTTTAAGTCAACATGTTGCATCATTTGAACACAGCAACCCTGTTTGAGTAAATACTGTTATACGCCGTAATATTTGTATTAATGCAGTTTCCGAGCTAAGTTTTATAACAAGGCGAAGCGGCCTCAGGTCTTGCTGTGACACGTTTTGCTGGAAGTAAACACAACAAAAATAATGACTTAATAATAAATCTGTTTTTTTGACTGAGCTTTGTGAGGGATAAAGGTATGTTTAAGACTCACAGTCAAACGGCAATGGTCTCGGCACAGGAAGTGATTAATCAAAAACTAATAATGTTGGTGGACGATGATCCAATATTTCGTAAAGTAACCAATGCCTATTTAGAAAGTCAGGGTTTTAAAGTAGTAGAAGCAGAAAACGGCCTAGAAGCGCTTCAACAACTCAGGGAATGCCAACCCGATCTTATCTTATGTGATTTATCGATGCCGGTCTTAGATGGTATCGAGTTCGTCGAAGAAGTTAGTCTCGAATACCCATATATGCCGCTTATCGTGGTATCAGGCACGGATGAAATGTCCGATGTCGCGAAAGCGTTGCGATTTGGTATTAAAGATTTTCTTCCTAAACCGATAGGTAATTATGAGCACCTATCTCAGGCGATAGAGAATACGCTAGAAGATACCGATAGTCACTTCTCAGAACAACGTGACTTTTCAAGTCAGTGGTTCAGGGTTGATGATGGTGGTGAAATCCCGGATGAACAAGAGCTGTATTGGCATCTGGAGTATTTGCAACAGAATCCGAGTGCGGCAAGAGATTTACTGCAAGCGCTATTGCCAGAGAAGGATGCTGCTCAGGGAGATTGGCGCTGCTCGTACCGTTTATTGCAATCGACGGATGTGATGCCCTTGGTTTTCGATTATCGTTGGTTAATGAATGGTCAATTTGCGTTTTATCTCGTTGATTCTGCTTCCCAAGCTAATGATGGAGTTGCGACGACATTGCTCGTTAGGGCATTGTTTGACGACTATCTCCGTAACTTGAAAAGTTTCAGTGCTGATCTCAAGGACATGGTAGGGATCATTGAAAAAGGAATTGAGTGTTCGGAGTGTGCGGGTGCAGTCAATGCTGTGTTTGGTGTCGCCGACCTCGCTTCATCCTCGGTCTCTATATTACCTGCGGGTTTAGATAGCCATTGGTCTGACGGAAATACGAATCAACACATCGCAGCAGGTAACCGTTTAGGGGGAGGAAGTATGAAAAACTTCATCACCCGCGATTTACCGCTTAGTGTTGCAGGACAGTTATCTATCGGGTGTTTAGGTTCTTCAAGTTTTAGTTTAAGTATTACCCGGAAATCCCGACTAGTATAATTATGACTTGCAAACCAATAAGCAGCGTCCTGACGCTGCTTATTATCTTTTTAGAACCACCAAAACAACATACGTTTAGTTCAATAACCTTACTTTTTACTGGTGTTTAGATTTGGCTGTTTAATGTATAGTCAGCGCTTAAAACAATAATGACCCATTTGTGCAACGATAATTTAACGCTGTGCCTTGGGAGAAGCAAAGTCAACTAGTGAGAAGACACATCATGGCAGACAAAGATTTTAAAGAGCCTTATAATATTTTTTACTTTTTAGGTTTTATTGCAGTTCTTTTGATCCCAACACTTCCTGCAACGCTAACCTGGCTTCGTGTAATGAATGGTTACGCAGGCTTTTAATCTAGCTATTTTGTACCGGAGTTCACCATTCGTATTAAGCGTTACTTTTTCAATACTGTTGGTGGACTCTGTATTGTGCTCGGCATAGCCGGCATAGCCCTTCCACTGTTACCCACCACACCTTTTATTTTGCTTGCTAGCGCATGTTTTATGCGTGGTAGCCCCGCATTTCATCAATGGTTACATAACCACAAAACGTTTGGACCAATTCTCGACAATTGGCATAAGCATCGGGCTGTTACTTCAAAAGTAAAAAAGCGTGGTGCGATTTTTATTGCGCTTAGTTTCATGGTTTCAATCGTTGTTGTCCCCCTCGTTTGGGTAAAAATTGGTCTTTTAGTGATGCTAATCGTTTTACTCAGCTGGTTTATGCGTCTGCCTGTGATTGAGTTGGTTGCTGACCGAGAAGAAAATCACTAAGATTGTAGAGAATAGTGTGCCCGCTCTTCGAGTGGGCGTTTGTATTTTCAGCGCCTGTGACTTTTACGAAAATAAGCACATAGTGGTGAAAACCTATTGTTCGTTGCCCTCGTGATACTGCGATTAGAGAGGGCGATGAGCCAATCTAAGTAAATCGGTATTATGACTACAGAAACAATTTCACTGATCAAATCTAGCATCAAAAGCATCCAAGACTACCCAAAGCCAGGCATTCTATTTCGTGATGTGACGAGCCTTCTTGAAGACGCGAAAGCATACCAAGCGACGATCAACTTACTTGTTGAACGTTACAAAGATATGGGCTTTACCAAGGTTGTGGGTACGGAAGCCCGTGGCTTTCTATTTGGCGCGCCTTTAGCGCTTGAGCTAGGTGTTGGTTTTGTACCAGTGCGTAAACCAGGCAAGCTACCACGCCCTACTGTTGCTCAATCTTATGAGCTTGAATACGGCGTTGATACACTAGAAATCCATACAGATGCCATCGTTGAAGGCGACAAAGTACTGGTTGTCGACGATTTATTGGCAACGGGCGGTACTATTGAAGCGACGACTAAGCTGATTCGCCAACTGGGTGGTGAAGTTGAGCACGCTGCGTTCGTTATCAACCTACCAGAAATCGGTGGCGATAAACGTTTAGAAGCACTAGGTCTAAACGTGTACAGCATCTGCGATTTTGAAGGACATTAATACATTCAATGAGTTATTTAGCTTTAGCGCGAAAATGGCGTCCTAATCAGTTTGACCAAGTTGTCGGACAAAAACATGTCCTGACGGCGTTGGAAAACGCACTGGCGCAAAACCGTTTACACCATGCTTATCTGTTCAGCGGGACTCGTGGTGTGGGTAAAACGAGTATCGGTAGGCTGTTTGCCAAAGGCTTGAACTGCGAAACCGGCATTACCGCGACACCTTGTGGTAAGTGTGATACTTGTCGTGAAATTGATGAAGGTCGCTTTGTCGATCTTCTTGAAATCGACGCAGCATCACGTACTAAAGTTGAAGACACTCGTGAACTGTTAGACAACGTTCAATACAAACCTGCTCGTGGACGTTTTAAAGTGTACCTCATCGATGAGGTGCACATGCTATCGCGTCACTCTTTCAATGCGTTGTTGAAAACCCTGGAAGAGCCGCCAGAGTATGTGAAGTTCTTACTCGCAACAACTGATCCACAAAAGCTGCCTGTCACTATATTGTCGCGTTGTCTTCAGTTTCATCTGAAACCAATCAGCGTTGATGATATTCACCAGCAACTTGATTACATCCTAGGTCAAGAGCAAGTTTCAGCAGAGCCAAAAGCGTTGGGTATGATCTCACATGCTGCAGATGGCAGTATGCGTGATGCTCTCAGCTTGACTGATCAAGCAATAGCTTTAGGTAACGGTGCGGTGCAAGCCGATATTGTCAGCCACATGTTGGGGACGATTGATACCGACCAAGCGATTCACTTACTAGAGTCAATCAGCAGCAAGAAACCTCAACAAGCTATGGATAAAATCCAACAATTAGCGGCAAATGGTGTTGAGTGGGATGGTTTGTTGCAGCAAGTCGCAACACAGTTACACCGAATTGCGATGTATCAAGCGTTGCCCGCGTCGTTAGACCGAGCACAACCAGATGCAGAGAAAATTGAGCTGTTGAGTAAAGCTCTAAGCCCGCAAGACGTTCAGCTTTACTATCAAATTGCATTGAAAGGTCGTGAAGATTTGACCCTCTCGCCAAATGGGCGAGTCGGTCTGGAAATGATTGTGCTGCGTATGATGGCGTTCCGCCCATCAAGTAACAGTGGGGCAAATGTTGTTTCCAGTAACTGCGAATCAGCTTCAGCCCCAGTTCAAAGTGCCAGTCAATCAAAGACTGCACCAGCTCAGACAGTAGCAGCTCCTCGAGCTCAGCAGCCGAGTCCAGCACAAAGGTCACCACAAGTGGCGCCTCAACCTTCATCCAATTCACAACCTGAATATCACGCGAGTGGATATGAGAGGGTTCCGCCACAGTATGATATGGCGCCGCCGATGAGCGAAAACCCTGCACCGCAGCATGAAACGCCACCTCAACAAGTGCAAGAGAGCGTTTCAACACCGGCGCGCGGTGGTCTAAGCGGTTTACGTCACCAATTACGTTCTCAGCGTCAAGGCCTACAACAGAACACTCCTCAAAATGGTGGCTCAAAAAAGCCTAAAGCGGCATCTGCACAACCAGAATCGGTTATCGACCGAGTAGCGCAATTGCATGGCAATTCCGCGCAGGTGTCGCCAAACTCAGCTCCGAAGTCGACGGAGCCACAAGTTGAGGAAGCGTATCGCTGGCGTCCAAGCAAGCCTGTTGAGACAAAAGTAAATACAAAACTGACACCTACGCAGCTCAAGCAGGCACTTGAGCATGAGAAAACGCCTGAAATGGCACAAAAGCTCATCGATGAGTCATTAGAACATAATGAATGGGCGAAGCTCATCAGCTTAATGGAGATCCCTAAGCTGGTAGAGCAACTTGCGCTAAACTCTCATTATAGTAAGCAAGGAACAACCGTTTCGTTACTATTGAGAAGCAGCCAAGCTCATTTGAATACTGATAGAGCTCAAGCCGAATTGCTCAAAGCACTTAATACCGTGTTAGGTGAAGAGTGCCACATGAGCATCGAAATAGGGGAGAGTGGAGAAACACCACTTGAACTGAGAGATAGGCTCTACCAAGAGAAATTACAGCAAGCGCTGAACAGTTTAGAAAACGATCCAAATGTTCAATTTATTGAACGTCGTTTTGCTGCAGAGCTTGATAAAGATAGTGTGCGCCCTATCTAATAATCGAATGGAATGGGGTTGAAAACCCAAAGGTATAACCCCATTAATTGATGCAACACCTCATTAAACCAGAGAGATAAACATGTTTGGTAAAGGCGGTATGGGCAACCTAATGAAGCAAGCCCAGCAAATGCAAGATCGCATGCAAAAGCTTCAAGAAGAAATCGCGAATATGGAAGTAACTGGCGAGTCTGGTGCTGGCCTAGTTAAAGTTACTATCACTGGTAGTCACAGCGTACGTCGTGTTGACATCGATGAAAGTTTGATGGAAGACGACAAAGAAATGCTTGAAGATCTGATCGCTGCGGCGTTCAATGATGCAGCCCGTCGTGTTGAAGAAACTCAAAAAGAGAAAATGGCTTCTGTAACTGGCGGTATGCAACTACCACCAGGTATGAAAATGCCATTCTAATCTGCTGATATTTAATTAAGCGGACTTTTAATGCGTACCAGTCATATGCTGGAACAATTGATGGAGGCCTTACGTTGTCTACCTGGGGTTGGCCCCAAGTCAGCGCAGCGTATGGCCTTTCATTTGTTACAGCGCGATAGAAAAGGCGGTTTGCAGCTTGCAGATGCGCTTAGTCAGGCAATGACAGAAATAGGTCATTGTACTGAGTGTCGAACCTTCACCGAAGAAGAAGTCTGTCACATTTGTACCAACCCAAAACGCCAAGAAAATGGTCAAATTTGTGTGGTAGAAAGCCCGGCAGACATCGCAGCCGTTGAAGCAACAGGCCAATATTCTGGTCGGTATTTTGTTCTTATGGGGCATTTGTCGCCATTAGATGGTATTGGTCCAAGTGATATTGGATTGGATGTCCTTGATTACCGCTTACGTCGCGGTGATATTACCGAAGTGATTTTGGCGACAAACCCAACAGTTGAAGGTGAAGCCACTGCCCATTACATCGCAGAGCTATGTAAAGAGCACCAAGTTGATGCCAGCCGCATCGCGCATGGTGTGCCTGTCGGTGGGGAGCTAGAGCTTGTTGATGGCACGACGTTGTCACATTCGCTATTAGGTCGACACAGAATTTAATAAAAAGCCGCTGAACTCAGCGGCTTTTTTGATCTTGGGAGTTGGGAACGATTAATCGTTCGATTCTTCACTAAGAAGGTTTTTGTAGATAACCGCACCAAGCACGCCACCCACAATAGGCGCAACCCAGAACAGCCATAGCTGAGAAACCGCCCAGTCACCCACATATACTGCGACTGCCGTGCTACGAGCAGGGTTTACTGACGTATTGGTGACAGGAATGCTGATCAGGTGAATGAGAGTCAAACACAGGCCAATTGCGATAGGTGCAAAGCCTTGTGGCGCACGTTTGTCTGTTGCACCCATAATGACAATCAGGAACATCATCGTCATGACAACTTCAGTCACAAGTGCAGCGATCATCGAGTATTGGCCTGGAGAGTGTTCACCATAACCATTGGCGGCAAAGCCAGAACCCACAACATCGAATCCTGCTTGTCCAGATGCAATAACGTAAAGCACGCCACCTGCGATAAGCCCGCCGATCACCTGTGAGATGATGTAGGGAGCAACGTCTTTTGTCTCAAAACGACCGCCAGCCCAAAGGCCAACTGTCACTGCAGGGTTCAAGTGACAACCTGAAATATGACCGATAGCAAATGCCATCGTCAGAACGGTTAAACCGAATGCCAAAGAAACGCCCAACAGACCAATACCCACTTCAGGGAAACCCGCAGCCAACACCGCGCTACCACAGCCGCCTAACACTAGCCAGAACGTGCCAAAAGCCTCAGCCAAATACTTATTCATGTTCTTTCCTGATCTTTAATTAAATGACCCGCTGAACATAGTCGAGAATTGTCAATAAATTGTGAGGGAGATCGCGCAAAAACCGCAAATGGAACGCTATGTGGCAAGAGTTCTCAAGGGTGAGATAAAAGGCTGAGGGGGGGAGTGCTAAATCTTGAGTTTGCTTTGATTACTGCCTCGGAGAGAAACAACCGAGGTACTAACTTTAAACGTGTGGTCTAGAGTCGCATTACGTCAATTGTTCTAATTCAGTGATGTTGTCGAGTGCTTCTTGATTGGTGTTGCCGCATACAATCGGACACGGTTTAAAATCGTGACAGACTTTTGGGCGTTCAGGCTTACCAAATAGCTTGCACAAATTGTCGTCGTTGAGTTGTACACAACGAACACCTGCAGGTTTGCCCTTGGGCATTCCAGGTATTGGTGAAGAGATACTTGGCGCAATACAGCACGCTCCACATCCTAATCGACAATCCATAATGTAAACCTCTTAAAAATTAAGGGGGCAATTATGGTCATTTTGACGTGGATTGGAAGAGTGAAGAAAGAAAAAAATAAAAGGGCGCGCTTAACATTACGCTCCCTTTTTGGTTTTTTGCTTTTAAATCATCGTGATTATTTTAAGAAACGGTTATAAACAAACAACAGAATAAATGCGCCTAGTGTTGCGGTAATGATACTACCAATGTTGACGCCAGTTGCTCCGCCGAAACCGAGAATGCCGCCAAGGAAGCCACCTACAAATGCCCCTGCAATACCAAGTAACATTGTTGCAATCCAACCGCCCCCATCTTTTCCTGGCATGAGCCATTTAGCAAGTGCGCCGGCGATTAAGCCCAAAATAATCCAAGAAATAATACCCATGAAAACTCCTTAATGCCTTCTTGATCAATTGAGTAATGGAAACTTGTTTAAGGATAGAACAGTAAAACGAAAGTAGTTGAATATCTCCACCGTTATGTGGGAAGGATGCAAGATCTTCTCAAAACTTGAACTTTTGCGTTGAGAAGAGTATAAATCGCCCCCTAAATTCCCTTGGTGAGACCTGAAGTATGAGCACTCCATTTTGGCAAAGTAAATCGTTAGAGCAGATGACAGAAGAGGAATGGGAATCTCTCTGTGATGGTTGTGGCAAATGTTGTTTGCATAAGCTGATGGATGAAGATACCGATGAAATCTACTATACCAATGTGGCTTGTAGCTGGCTGAACAGTAAAACGTGTTCATGTAAGGATTACCCAAACCGTTTCACTTCGGGTGAAGAGTGCACCAAGCTGACCCGAGAAGACATCGACGATTTTACTTGGCTGCCACACACGTGCGCTTACCGTCTGTTGGCTGAAAAGCAGCCTTTACCAGAATGGCATCCGTTGATTACAGGCTCTAAGTCCGCAATGCATGCGGCAGGGGAAAGTGTCCGTAACAAAGTTGTTTACGAGATTGATGTGGTGGATTGGGAAGACCATATTTTAAATCATCCCAACCGTCCTTAGTCGAATACAAACAAGCCTTTCATTGATTAAATGAAAGGCTTGTTTGCTATTGGGGCTCCCAACTTTGACGTCTCGCTAACGAAATGCTGCTCAGTTTATTATTTAGTGTTGTAAACTTAGGAGTATGATTTCAACGCTTTACACTTCTATTCCTGATTGTTTTGATCAGGATTGTTCCCTATGAGGTAAACATGACGTTTCATTTCCCCCAGAAACTGCGCCTGACATCTTGGGTGACATTATTCGCACTTGCCGTCATTATGTTCTCCCCAATGGCTGTTCATGCGACTGCTACTGACGATATCCAAGAGCCTTCTGCTGCCGAAATCTCGATTGACAACTTGAACCGAGAGATTGTGGATTTATCCCAAAGCCTCTCGCAAGCGAGTGGCGACGAGCGTGATGCCCTTCAACTGCAACTATTCCAAAAGAATGAAGAATTAAGAAGCCAGTTAGCGTCAGCGATTGAACGTGAAACTATCTCTCGCGACAAGCTGATCTTGCTAGTTAAAAAACAAGAACAATACTCTGAGGATGCGACGAACTATCTATCGGAAAAAATAAAGAAAGTCGTCGAGGATTTAAATAAGGCTAAGGATGAAGAGAAGCTTGCTCTTGTTAATGATTATCGAGAGCTACAGCGTTATCTTGATGTTAGCTTCGATTCGAGCTGGCAAAATCTCGCTTGGTTGAAGGAGCTAGGGGCCCAAAACGAGCGCGCAGAAGCGGAACTAAAAGATAAAATTGATAAACGTATGCGCTTACTGTCTGCTTCAATTGAGTACTTGAGTCAGCAAAGTGAGATCATTGGCTCCCAACTTTCGTCTAGCCCAGAGTCGGAAAAAGCGTCGTTGCAACTTAGTCAGCTCATTACTAAACAAAGGCTAAATATTGCGACAGAAAGCTTACGCAACCTGATTTCAATTGGTGATAAAGTCGGTTTAGAAACGTCTGAATACAAACGCCAAATTTTTGAAGTGACGGGTAATATCACCCATGATTTACTGAATACCAAAGTTGTGTGGTCAATACTGAGTCACTGGTCCAACTCGGCACTGGATTGGTTTGCCGAGAATGCACCGCAGCATATCTTCCAGTTGTTTGTTTTTGCGCTGATTTTATTGATCGCTCGTGGACTGGCTAAGTTAACGCGCAAAGTGGTCCGTAAGGCAGTTGCATCGAAAAACTTAAAACTTTCCCACTTGATGCAGGACTTCTTTATCTCGATGTCCGGCAAATTCGTGTGGGTGATCGGTATCATGGTAGGCTTATCTCAGCTTGGCTTGAACCTAGCGCCAATCCTAACCGGTTTCGGTATTGCTGGTGTGATTATTGGTTTCGCGTTGCAAGACACGTTATCCAACTTCGCGGCGGGTATGATGCTGCTTATTTATCGCCCATTTGATGTTGGTGATTTTGTGTATGCTGGCGGTGTAGATGGCAAGGTAAGCCATATGAGTTTGGTGAACACCACAATCCGTACGTTTGATAACCAAATTATTATTGTGCCTAACAGCAAAATCTGGGGAGATGTTATTAAGAACGTCACGCATGAACGCATTCGCCGCGTGGATATGGTGTTTGGCATTGGCTATGCGGATGACCTCTTAAAAGCGGAGTCAGTATTGTCTGATATCATTACCTCTCACCCTTCGGTACTTCGCACTCCAGAGCCAATGATCAAAGTTCATACATTAAATACGTCTTCTGTAGATTTTATTGTGCGTCCTTGGGTAAAAACGGATGATTACTGGGATGTATACTGGGATGTGACAAAAGAGGTGAAACTACGCTTCGACCGAGAAGGTATTTCGATTCCTTTCCCACAACAAGATGTGCATTTGCATATGGTGGAGAAGCAAGACGCTTAATCACAGGTCCCAACTAGTGAAAGGCACTCTAGATAGAGTGCCTTTTTTGATCTTCGGTTAGCGCTATAGTTACAGTTCGTTAAAGAACACCAGTTTAGGCTCGCATTCTAACAAGTTGTCGATCTGGCTAATCAAAAGAGCAAAGTGTTCTGTTTTACCATGAAGCTCAAATGCTTGTTGGTTTTTAAATTGCTCCTGAAAAACGAAGTGGCATGTATTGTCTTTATCTTGGAACAATTGATAACGAACGCAACCTTCTTCATTGCGAGTAGGTTCAAGCGCTCGGGTAAGTACCTCTTTCAACTCTTGTTCTTTTCCCGGTTGTGCATGAAAGGTAGCCGTCAAGTGAATCATAATGTTTACTCTTTTTGTTATAGGTAACGCCCTTGGCGTTGCAGGAACTCAATTTTGTAACCATCAGGGTCGGTTACAAAAAAGAACGTTGCTAAATGCTTTTGTTGATGGTCAAAGGCTTTGATGTCACCAGTTTCAATGCCGAGAGATTTAATGCGTTTGTGGGCTTGTTCAATGTCCTCCACGCTGACGGCAAGGTGGCCGTAACCTGAGCCGTGAGTGTAGGGCTCACTTTGGTCGTGATTGTGCGTCAGTTCCAATTCAAAGCCAGTTTCTTGGTTGGCTAGATAGGTTAGAGAAAAGCCATCAAAGATGTATTGATCAGCGACTTCTAGTTCAAGTACGTCACAGTAAAATTGTAGAGAGCGGTCCAGATCACTTACTCGGATCATGGTGTGAATCATTTTTGTCATAGGTACTCCTTGATAGTCCGCACAGGTTAGCGATTTCAAAAGGAGTCTGGGTAGTACTCTAGTACGACAAATTAGAAGATGCTCAAGGGTTTATAATACGGATGCATAGCCTAGGATGGTTATTGCTCGGTTGGTTGCTATTAACTGTTAAGTTGCGCAAGTGCTTGACGAGTGGTCTCTTGAGGTTGGCGGGCGTAAGTGAGGCAAGCGCATCGAAGTAAGGAGGCAAAGTTGTTCACTTCACCATTGTATTCGAGTGCTTCTTGATAAACAGTGCTTATGAATTTAGGAACCGTCATGTTTTGAGCACTAGCGATTTCCTCAAGAATTGTCCAAAAGCTCGCTTCAAGTTTTACACTGGTCGCGTGACCATCAATACGGATAGAGCGGGTGATGAACTGATAGTTGTCTTGGGGTTGCTTAGCAAAGATTTCGCACATTTTCTTTATTCATATAATTAAAGACCCATAATTATTGTGGTGTACGATTTAAAACGTCAACTGTTTTCATGCATAAAAAAACGCTCCCTTGCGAGAGCGTTGAAACATCACGAGTTGTGAAGTAAGTGCAAGTTGATTATTTAATTTGTTGCTTCAAGTACTCGCCTAGTTGCGAGTGGTGCATGATTTTTGATACCGGAAGGATAGTTTCTGCAGGTCCCCAAGCAAATACGTTGACAGGAGTATGCGTATGAGTACCCGTCCCCCATACTGTGTTTTGCTTTGTTGCATGCTCACGCGCTAGCAAGTTGCCACGGTCGTTGTAAGGAAAGAAAGCATCAAAGTCATTGATTGTCGGTACGTTCTCTTCGCTTAAGTATTTGTGTCCAGCGAGTCGGTATGGATTTGGTTTACTTGCTAATACGCGTTCTGCTTGCTCAGGCGTAATCGAAAAATCGCTATTTGCGTTCACGACTTCCGCAAACTTCTCTGGAGTTTGCTCTTTCTTATCAAGCGCTTGGAATTCACTGATCATGCCGTAGTAACTTTTCTTTTGGTTGTATAAACCATCGAGGATCTCGAACTGACCAAAGTTGAAGTTTGGCGCGTAATCCTGATTTTTGAATGCTTCGCCGTCGCGTTTTTGTGGTTTAGGCAAGTTTGCTGATGAGTAGCTAAAGCCAAAAGAGCCGGTTTCGTGGTCAGCAGTAACAATGATCAGGGTGTCATCACGGCCTTTTGCCCACTCATAAACTGAGTTTACCGCTTCATCGAATTTAAGCATTTCATGCAGCATCGTACCTGCATCGTTACTGTGGCCAGCCCAGTCAATTTGGCCGCCTTCAACCATCAAGAAAAAACCGTCTTTGTCTTTTGAAAGAATGTCGATTGCTTTGGTGGTCATTTCTTTCAGCGATGGCTGCGTGCGTTTTGGATCGTTTTTGCTTTGACTGTAGGCAATACCATCGTTCATGCCCGAGTAAGCAAAAAGTCCAAGTAATTTGTCACCTTTAGCTTGTGTGAGCATATCGCGGCTGAAAGCTAAGCTATAGCCTTGGTCTTGCGCTTCGGCAAGCAAGTTGCGTTCGTCTTTGCGTTTCGATTTTAGGTAGACATTACCTTGAGTGAGCTTTTCAAGTTGCTCGTATGTCTCTCCCTTGTCGTTTGTCGACTTTGGAATCCAATGACGAAGTCCACCAGACATCATCACGTCTACGCCTGTTTCGAGCATATCCGCCGCAATATTGTTTTCTAGGGAGCGATGTGGTTGATGAGCGGCAAATGCTGCTGGCGTTGCGTGGGTCATACGCGTATCAGAGACGAGCCCTGTCGCTTTACCTTTACTTTTGGCTTTTTCCAAAATAGTTTCGACATGGTTGCCTTGGCTATCAATGCCAATGACTTCAGAAGCGGTAGGGATTCCTGTCGCTAGCATCGTAGCTGAGCACGCAGAGTCGACGACAATTGCGTCTTCTGGATTGGTTAGTGATGATCCAATCACACCTTCTTGAGCGAGTTTGTATAACGCTGTGCTTTCGCCTTTGTAAACCGAGTTAGGTGCGTGTTTTGCGTAGGTCTCGAGTAAACCAACTTGTTGAGGACCCATGCCGTCGCCGATCATCAAAATGACGTTTTTGATTTCAGCTGAGAGTGCGTTGAAAGAGAGGGTAGATGCAGCCACTGCCGTAACGATTGGAGATACTAAGCGCTTCATTATATTTTCCTTGTTTATTGAAAGCGCAGGCATTAAAGCAATGATTTATGAAAGTTTTGTGTCGGTAATAAAAGTTTAACCAAATTGTCGTTTTTGTTTGGTTTTGCAGAAAAAATGAGTCGCTCTCTAACGTTCGTTAGTTTGGAAAGAAGAAAGCCCACAAACGTGGGCTTGGATTACGCTTAGGAGTTGAAAGCATGGACTAAAGTTATCCATTCAGTGCCTTCACAAGAAACCTAGTTTAGGGAGCAATAAACGAGCATGTATTATCGGGCCACAAGAGCGGTCGAATTCACTTACGTTTGCATCATATCGTTCTTTGGCTTATTAAATTATGGGCTGCAGTAAGTGTTTGGTTCAAATAGGATTTGTTGTCGTGACGATTATCAGACTGGTTATCAGACTAATGCCAGTATGATGCCACCAACGGTAAGTGCCGCAGAAAGGTATTGACCCGCAGAATATGAGCCATCCTCTTCTTTCTCGATTTTATCGGGGTGATCCATGCCAAGCGCACCATGTGTGAAAGATTCGACCTTTTCACCAACAGATTTATCTTCTGCTTCTATTTTTTTGCTGTCGTGCTCGATTTGTTGCAGAGCGGCAAGTAGCGCTTTGCCTTCGGTCGAAAGCGTCACCTTATTGTGTTCGACTTTCAGCGGCGAAGCACTAGTTTCTTCTTGTGCAATACTTGCTTGTTTAGAGGCGACAGATTGTTTGGCATAGCTATTAACAGAAGTGCTTCCTACTGGATTCATCGAATACTCCTTGGAACATCGACACTCGGTCACTGAGTGCGGGTAAAAAGCAGTTATATTTTTATCGGCGGCAAAGTTTATTTCTGAAGCTATTTGGATAAAAACAGGTCTGCTTTTGCCGCTTCTAGTTTCTATTGGTGATCATTAGCAAAAAATAGACCAGCAGGAAGCAGACCCTTGTCACTCGATGAACTCGGAGCGGTGTGATGATGCAACGCAACGGCAAGGTAGTAACTTAAATTGAAGAGCAGCTACTTACATTGAAGATCGTTATTGCGTTTAGTTAGATGTTGATATGCCGCCATGCGGTGAGCATCTTGTACATACCGTACTGGTGGTGCGAGAACCTCTAACTGATAGTCAGTATTATCAGAAAGCACGTTATCTGTTGGGCTAATTACAACCACTTTTAAGCTCGGGTTGCGGCTTAAGATTGATGCTGCCGTACCCAACCCTTGCTCGGTGTGAAACTTGCCTGCAACATGGACAACCTGAGCGCCTGGGTTGTCGTCTAGGTAGCTAACGATAGATTCCGCCATAGTTTCATCCCAAGTAACTTGAGCTGCAAACTGTTTTTCCGTCTGCTCTGGCTTACCGTGATGCATGGATGCCATGAACTTTTCTTTGTACGGACTACTACCAGTGTTGATGGCTTGTGCAATGAACATCCGCTGATCATCATCGAGCTTGTTAATGTAATCTAGCCCTTGTCGACCAATGCATCGGACAATGCTCTTTGGTGCATTTGCTGCAATGACCGGGAGATTTTTCTGCTTAGCAAACTCCACGAGAGGGCGATAGTCGCTTTCATAATTGGGCCAAGCGTTGGCTTGTTTCATTAAGTACTGTTCGCCGATCTCCCCACGTAGGTAAGCGTCAACAACAGGTTGTTTGTCGCGGGTAAATTGTTCCATAGATAACGCGAGTGAGCGGTCGTAGGACGTAAGTTGTTTGAGCATATCGGTTTGAAAGCGATGAACGCCGGCGTGTGTGTGCCATTCACCAATAAGAATGACATCTGCTTGTTGCAGCTCAATTGGCAGTTTGCTTAGAGCGATGTGCTCGCCAGAAGGGGTGTATAGTTGGTAGTCGTAAAAACTAGTGACTTCCGCTGAGGTTGCGTGAGAGTCGGTGTGCGTATATGAAGAGCAACCAGTAAGTAAGCCTGCAAAGAGCAAGCTCAAAGTAGAAAAGCGCATTGAAAAGCCTCCAAAAATGTCCGGATGATATTAATGGAGGCTGAGCAATGAATCAATATAAATGATAACTATTTGCGTTTGTTGTTTTTTTTGACTTATTAATTGAGTGTTTTTTTGCGATATACACGCAACATAAAATCAGCCTCACATTGGAAAAGTGTAGCGGATTTCAACTCTTCACGAAGAGCATCGGTTGCTTTCCATGCGAATGGCGTCATTTGCAATAAATCGATTGCGGCTCCGTTTTTCAAGTCCATAACATAGTTAAGATGCTGCTGGTGCTCTAATTCAAACCCTTCAATATGTTCTGGTTCTTCATTGTGAAGACGAACTTCTTGATAAATGCGCTCACGCAGTTGGTATAAGTGGCGGCTAGCAGGAGTAACCGTGACAACAACGCCGTCGTTTTTTACAACGCGCTGCAGCTCCTCAGCTTTACACGGGGCATAAATGCGCAAAATGGCATCTAAGGATTCATTTGCGAAGGGAAGTCGGTGACTAGAAGCCACACTAAAGTTGCAGTGCGTGTAACGCTTCGCCGCGTAACGAATGGCAACTTTGGAAATGTCTAAGCCATAAATCGTGGCATGGTTCGCTTGTGTTTCTATCGTCTTTTGTACTTGATCTGTGTAGTAACCTTCACCACAACCAATATCTAATAATTGATGGGTGCTCCCCTCAGTGTATGTTGCACACAGCTGCGCCACTTCTTGGCGCATTGGGTTGTAGTAATCTCCTTCAAGGAATCGACGACGAGCTTGCATCATCTCTTTGTTGTCACCAGGATCTTTAGAACGTTTGTGGTGCGCTGGCATCAAGTTAACGTAGCCTTCTTTTGCTAAGTCAAACTGATGATTGTTTTCGCACTTAAACGTTTTTTCATTTAACGCTAGAGCTTGGTGGCATAGAGGGCATTGATAGTTCATGACGATCTCGAACAGAAAGTAGGGCGGCAAATTCTATCAAAAAGCATGGTCTCAAGTGAAACAAAAAGAGCCGACTGGGTCGGCTCTTATTAAGTATTAGTGGAAGAAGTCGACTTGCTCTTTCAAGTTTCGTGCTTGTTGTTGAAGTTCAATGGCACTTTGCGAGGTTTTTGCGCTCGTGTTGCGGCTTTCTCGGTTAAGTTCACTGATAGAATGGGCATTTGCTGCAATTTCTTGTGAAACTTGAGCTTGTTCTTCTGAAGTCGCTGCAATGGTGTCGGCTTGAGAGGCTATCGACTGCACTTGTACTGCGATGGCTTCTAATGCTGTGCCCGCGTCTTGTGCTTTGTCCAAGACCTGGTTTGCACTGCGTTGGCTGTCTGTCATCATATTAACTGCATTATGAGTCGACCCTTTTAGTTTCTCGATAATTTCCACGACATCTTGAACTGAGCTTTGGGTTCGGTGCGCAAGTGTGCGCACTTCATCTGCTACAACTGCGAAGCCACGGCCTTGCTCACCTGCTCGTGCTGCTTCAATGGCGGCATTCAAGGCAAGTAAATTGGTTTGCTCAGCAATTTCATCAATCATTTTAGTGACGGTTTGAATACTCTCGCTATCGCGATTTACTTGCTCGATAGCCGTTGCTGATTGATCCAATTGATCGTTAAGTTGAGCAACGTCGATACATACGCCTTCAACAATCGCGAGACCAGACTGGCTATCGGTATTTGCTGAGCGTACGTTTTCCGCAATGCTTTCGACTTGTTGTGCGACAGATTGAGCGGAAGAGGCCATTTCTTCAATCGCTGTCACAACTTGCTCGACTTCTTGTTGTTGTCGGTCGGCTTGGGTCAAATTGCTATGTGCATCGTTGGCAACGCTGGTGGAGTTGCTCTCCACTAAGTCGCTTGTTGAACGGATCTTACCAACGAGCTCATTGAGCTGACTTGCCATACTGGCGACACCCGAGCTCAGGTTCGTAATTTCATTCTTTGATGCTTTACGAGACGCTGGAATGTTCAAGCTGACTTCGCCGCCCGCTAAGCGAGTCATGTATGAGTTTAGAGTCGTGAGAGGTTGTAAGCTGCGATTCAAGAAAAGCGTCAGTACAACAAAAGTAATGATTGCCGCTACCGAAGAAATGATGGCAATGAGTGTGAGAAGCGTGTCGCTACCTTTTGTAACTTCTTTGATAAACGTACCGCCTAGCAGTTTCCAATTCCAACCTGGAACCTCTGTGTAGACAAGATACTTTTCGCCTACGTTACCTTGGTACTCGAAAGGGTAGCGAATTAATCCACTAGATTGTTCGAAAATCTGACCAAAAGGCTTGTGACCATTGTAGTCGGTGACTTCTAGTATTGACGAATCTGAGCCGCTTTTTGCTGGATGAAGTAGGTATTTACCAAGATTGTTTTCGTCGTTATCAACGATAATGGTGTAACCAGTGTCGCCCCATTTTATCTCTGCGAGTGCATCGAACAAGGTTTGTGTCGCTTGGTCTACTGGTAAGCCAATAAACGATAGGCCTGCTACCTTTCCTGTCGCATCTTTGATTGGGGCATAGTAGGTAATGTAGCGCTCGCCATACAATTTAATTTGAGCGTAATACGGTTGTCCTGCTTTAAGTTGCTGATAACCAGGATGGTTGATGCCTAGCGTGGTTCCGACCGCTCGTTGACCTTGTGGATCTTTTAGGGAGGTGGACACCCGAATAAAGTCGTCACCCAATGGTGCGAATAGCGTTGCTATAGCGCCGGTATCACGTGTGAAACTGTCGACCAACTTGGTGTCATTAATTAAGCTTTCACTGTATTGAGTGATGTTTGGTACTTCATGTCCCATGAAGTCAACCGTGTAATTTTCGACATAGACACCGGCAAGGTAGCCATTGCGAAAAGTAGATTCGAGGACTTTAGCGGTGTGCAGGTAAGCATCGAATTGGCCAGCAATGGTTTTTGCCATTGATTCTACTTTAGATTGGTGTTCTTTCAGTGTGCTTTCCAATAGAACACCGGAAGCGTTGCGGTAAACAAGCGCTGCAATACTGCTGAAAGCAATGAATAGACACAAAGTGATCACCAGTTTCAACTGGAATCCGACACTTTGATTTCGGTATCTCTCTAACATAGACTAATTCCTGATATTTTTATTATTTATGAGTTTTGTATCGGTATGCTATCGGTTTATATGATCAATTTTTTTGATATTTATTAATGAAACCGTCAAAAGTGACCAGTAACCAATAAGTTAGTAAAGATAGGACCATCTAAGCAGAGCTTTTATTACAAAAAAGCCGGGTATCCCCGGCCTTTATATGGTGATTCTTACTGCGCTGAAATGACAGTGACAAGTTCATGTGTCTCACCTGGTTGGAGCGTTTGACCTTGCTCAATACTTGGTGCATGAACAGCAGACTCCACACACAACATGGTTTGATAACCATCGTCAGCCATGTCACCCATGCTTTGCGCACCTTCTGCCCAAGGGTTCCATAATACTGCTGAGTTGTGGCCTTGGTTGTGTACGCTTAGCGTACGATCCAATACCGGGTCTTTTACCAAAATTTTCGCTTCTGGTTGCGTGTAAACGCGATCAATGGTGTCAGTTAGTTGTAGAACATTACCACCTTGGCATACCGCATCAGCTTTCAAGCTATCAATGTACTCGGCACCCATGCCTGTCGTTTGTGCTTGCTTAATGTCTCCAACGTTTAGGTAAGTATGTAATGCGCCAGAGAAGGTCCAAGCCTCGTCATCGATGTTCATGACTTTGAGCGTCACTTTTAGCTCATCGCCCACTTCAATCACCAAACGAGCGTCAAACATATGGGGCCAAATATCGTGGATTTCTTCTGTCGGGAACAGAGCAAGTTCAACAATCACACCGTTATGGTTCTCACGATGTTCAACCAACTCCCATTCTGCGGTGCGGGCAAAGCCGTGAGCTGGAGCAGCAATACGCCCAAACCAAGGCCAACAAATCGGAATACCACCGCGAAGAGCAGCTTTACCATCGAAGACAGCTTTTTCGCTCATCCAGATCAGATCTTCTTGACCTTCAGGCGTGAACGACACGACATGACCACCGTGTAGCGAGATGCCTGCCGTTGCTTTGTCATGAATCACGCGGATGATTTTTATCTGATCAACTTCAACGATAGTGACGTTATCAGATAGCACCGTTAGGGCTGGGAGAGTTTTTAAATCCATGTATAGTTTCCTATCGCTGGGGAGAGCTTTTAGACGCGCTTCTCACATTAAATGCAACATCGAGCCTGCATTCTCTCAAATTCCAGATACAAAAAAGGCGACCCTAGAGCCGCCTTTTCTTTAACGAAGTTATTCGCTAATTGCTAACTTTCTAATTACTTAGAGATGTGAGCGATTAGGTCTAGAACTTTGTTTGAGTAACCGATTTCGTTGTCGTACCAAGATACAACTTTAACGAATTTGTCAGTTAGCGCGATACCAGCTTTAGCATCGAATACTGAAGTGCAAACTTCGCCGATGAAGTCTTGAGATACAACTGCATCTTCAGTGTAGCCTAGAACGCCTTTTAGTTCGCCTTCAGAAGCTTCTTTCATCGCTTTACAGATGTCTTCGTAAGAAGCACCGTTAA
Source organism: Vibrio sp. D431a (assembly GCF_030248655.1). Classification (NCBI taxonomy): domain Bacteria; kingdom Pseudomonadati; phylum Pseudomonadota; class Gammaproteobacteria; order Vibrionales; family Vibrionaceae; genus Vibrio; species Vibrio sp. D431a. The sequence continues at coordinate 63,681 of NZ_JAHGAP010000017.1, forward strand.
CTAGGTTAACAGTTAGGTCAACTACAGAAACGTTAGCAGTTGGTACGCGGAAAGCCATACCAGTTAGTTTGCCGTTTACTTCTGGAAGTACAACGCCTACAGCTTTAGCAGCACCAGTTGAAGATGGGATGATGTTTTGAGAAGCACCACGACCACCGCGCCAGTCTTTAGCAGAAGGACCATCTACAGTTTTTTGAGTTGCTGTAGTTGCGTGAACTGTAGTCATAAGACCAGATTCGATACCGAACTTGTCGTTAAGAACTTTAGCGATAGGCGCTAGACAGTTAGTAGTACAAGAAGCGTTAGAAACGATGTCTTGACCAGCGTAAGTGTCGAAGTTTACGCCGTTAACGAACATTGGAGTAGCGTCTTTAGAAGGACCAGTTAGTACAACTTTTTTCGCGCCAGCAGTGATGTGCTTACGTGCAGTCTCGTCAGTTAGGAAAAGACCAGTTGCTTCAGCTACAACGTCAACACCGATTTCGTCCCATTTTAGGTCTTCAGGGTTGCGCTCTGCAGTAACACGTACAGTTTTACCGTTAACGATTAGGTTACCGCCTTCAACTTCAACAGTACCGTTGAAACGGCCGTGAGTTGAGTCATACTTAAGCATGTATGCCATGTAATCTACATCGATAAGGTCGTTAATACCTACTACTTCGATGTCGTTGCGCTCTTGCGCTGCACGGAATACGAAACGACCGATACGGCCAAAACCGTTAATACCTACTTTGATAGTCATTATAGTTGCTCCACAACTTAATTTCTGATTAAAGATAACTGGTAGTAAAATTACAGAATCCAGTAAACATCTGCAAGTGATAATCGGACTTAACTTGTTTAAAGTCAAAAAAAAGCGACGCTTTTTTTAACAATTCTTTGCAAATGTACGTTTTTTAAACTTTTCACTGATTCTTCTGTAGCCCAGTTGGCGTAATATAACTGGTGAGATAAGTGCTCTTATCAAATTAATTACGCATGGTGTCCTGGTGAGAAAGTATGTGCTACAACTGTTAAGAGAAGCAAGTTTTTTGCTAAAAAAGTCAATACCAAGAACAGTAAATAAGGAGCCGAAAGTCGTGGAACAAAGCGGGAAAAAAGTGACGAAGTCAGATGAACAGTGGCGTGAGCAACTGTCTGATGAAGAGTTCCGTGTTTGCCGAGAGCAAGGTACAGAGCCTCCTTTCAGCGGTAAGCTACTGCATAATAAGGAAACTGGTGTTTATGCTTGTACTTGTTGTAATGCCCCTCTCTTTGTCTCTGATAACAAGTATGACTCTGGCTGCGGATGGCCAAGTTTTGATGCGCCTATCAACGACCAAGCGGTGCGTTATTTAGAAGATCTAAGTCACGGAATGGTACGTACAGAGATTCGTTGTGCAACGTGTGATAGCCATCTAGGGCACGTTTTTGAAGATGGCCCACAGACCACAGGAGAGCGTTTTTGTGTTAATTCTGTGTCGTTAATTTTCAACAAATCAGAATAATAACGACAAAATTGTGCTCGAGATTGTTTTATCCTTTCAGGATGATTCATGCTCAACAGTGATCTGAGTGTCGCTCGACTTAAATAAAAACTCCCGCTCATTGCGGGAGTTTTTCGTTTATATCTCACTGGGTATCATTGCTGGGGAATAGATACCTTTCTCTATGGCTTTCGCCACCGATTCGGCTAATTCATCCAACTGCTTATATCGCTCTGGATGACTGAAATTGAACATACGTTGGAGCTGCTTTTCATCAGCAAGCGGTACGTCGAATCTCTTCGCGACCATTGCCCATAGATACGCTTGCTCTTTGTCTCCAAGCCCCTGATGAATACTTGCCATTGACTTGAGAATGACCGGATTGATGTTGTCTTCATCAGATAAAGACAACGCGTTATTAAGAAGCTCCAGGGTTTTCTTGGTATCTCGGTTGGTATAAAAAGTGGCTAATGCATATTGCATCTCAGCATTATTTAATTGGGGAGACCCTTCCATTTGTAAAAATGCGCGCCGAGCTTGAGTATCTCCCGTTTGAGACCATAAGAAATACAAAGTAGCCGGGTCTTCTGAGCCTTTTAACTCGTTTACGATGCGCTCTAGCTCATCAATACTGTGTACCAATGCATTAAAGCGTTGTCTTTTGAGAGCACTTTGATCAATAGGGGTGATCTGGGAGGCGAGTTCTAAGCATTTCCTATATTCAGCTACCAGACCGTATTCGATGATTTGGTTGGCCTCTGATGGGTTTTTCAATTGCTCAAACCGATGCCAAACCAAATTTGTTCTTGGAATTCGACATTGGCCGTCATCCATATTGAGCTGCTCGCAACGCAGCTCTGGTGTTTTTTGGCACAACTCTTCGGTTGTCACGTTACCTTCAAAACAGCCCGATAGCACAAAACATGCGAGGCTGAGAAGTAACCAGTTTGTTCTTTTCATGGCTTTGCTTGTGATCCGTTACACCAATTCATTTTCGTATTCTTGACTCAGTTTCTTAACCCGTTATGTTCTGTAAATAGAATGTAATAAGAAGGTACACTATGGACGCAGAACAACTATTACAAGCGATGACTCCAGAAGTTTATGATCGCTTAGTCTATGCAGTAGAAACGGGAAGATGGCCTGAGGGTACAACACTTTCTAAAGAGCAGCGAGATTCGTGTATGCAAGCTGTGATGTTGTATCAATCAAAACATAATACTGATGCGCAGCATATGACGGTTGCAGCCGGTGGTGAAATCAGTTTTAAATCAAAACAAGAGCTTAAAAAACAATTCAGCGGAGAAGAGAGCGATATTGTTCGTGTGAATCCGAACATTGATTAATCCTTACGCCTTATTTCTCAAAATTTTATTATTTTGATTTTGAAAGAAAAAAGCCCAAATTGTATTGGGCTTTTTAGATCGTAGAAAGCTTGAACTTACAGGCTCATTTCACCACGCAGTACTTGTTGCATTCTCTCTTTTACTTCTTCGTAAGAAAGGTTTTGGCTTAGAAGGTAGTGTAGTTTTGCCAGCGCCGCTTCGGGCGTCATGTCAAAGCCACTGATAACACCAGAGTCTGCGAGCGCACAACCTGTGGCATATCCGCCCATATTCACTTTACCCGCCAAACACTGAGTCAGGTTGACAACAATAACGCCGCGCTCAGAGGCTTCTTTCAGGTGACCAAGCAGCTCAGGGTTCTGAGGAGCATTGCCGACACCAAAAGTCAGAAGAATCATCGCATTCACGGGCTGACGAAGCGTGTTGCGGATAACTTCGTGTGAAATACCAGGGTACATGGTGATCACACCGATTGGTTGTGGCGTGATGTTGTGAACCTTAAACTCACCTTCTGGTTGTGCACCAACGGTTACGCTGTTGCTAACTTGAATATTGATCCCAGCTTCCAATAGTGGAGGAAGGTTTGGTGAAGTAAAGGCATTAAAACCGTCTGCATGAGATTTTGTGCTGCGGTTACCACGCATCAATTGATTATTGAAGAACAAAGTTACTTCGTTGATCGGGTAGTTTGCCGCAATATGTAGCGCGTTTAATAGGTTTGCTTGGCCGTCAGAACGCAGCTCTGCGAGAGGGATTTGTGAACCCGTTACAATCACTGGCTTACCAAGGTTTTCAAGCATGAAAGACAATGCGGACGCAGTGTACGCCATGGTGTCAGTACCATGTAGAATAACGAAACCATCGTATTTGTCATAGTTGTCACGAATATCATTCGCAATCTGCTGCCAGTCAGCAGGTGTCATATCTGATGAGTCAATCAGAGGGTCGTATTCGTGGATGGTGTAATCCGGCATTTCAGGACGATGGAATTCGGGCATGCTTGCTAATTGCTTTTCCATAAAGCCAGCAACAGGCACATAGCCGTGGTCGGATTTTTGCATTCCGATGGTACCACCGGTGTAAGCGATGTAGATGTGTTTTCTAGTCATCGTTTTTTCTTTCGTGTAGGGGAACAGAGGCGGGGATTATATACCTAAATAACCTTGAGATGCGAGGCTATACGCACAGCATCAGAAAGTCATCTGAGGAGATGCAAAGCCTAATAAAAAGGGCACTTCAAGTAGAAGTGCCCTTTGTAATATTGATGGAAAAACTACTGCACTTGGCAGTTCAAACAAAATGCGTATTGACCTTTAGGATCGTTGAAGCTTTGGAGCAAGCTTGCGTCTTGTTCGAATTGTTGAGCTACGGGTTGAAGACTTTTTGGTAGCAAGCTTGTTGCATCAATACCTAGAGAGACTTTCACCTGTTTCATAAACTCTTGCAGAAATAGTTCAGTAGGTGAAAGAGGCTCTTCTACCCAGTAAATGCCGTAATCGGTCACGTTCGCTAGTTTCGCCGCTAGCTCTACAGCATCATCAAAGTCACCCATTTGATCGACAAGACCAAAGGATAGTGCATCTTGGCCAGTCCAAACTCGACCTTGAGCAACCTTGTCAACTTCCTCTAGAGACATATCGCGATTCTCGCCAACTAGAGAAATAAAGCGCTTGTAACCGTGCTCGATACCTAATTGGAACACTTGAGACGCGCCCTCAGAAAGGCCAGTGGTAATACCGTCACCTGAGAACGGCGATGTGCCAACGCCATCAGTATTAATACCTAACTTGCTAAAGCCTTTTTCAAACGTGGTGATGACACTAAATATACCAATGGAGCCCGTCAGGGTTGTTGGCTGAGCAACGATTTTGTCTGCGCTCATTGAAATCCAATAACCACCAGAAGCGGCCAAACTCGACATGGATACAACAACCGGCTTACCTGCTTGCTTCAGAGCTTCTACTTCGTTACGAATCACTTCAGAAGCAAAGGCACTGCCTCCTGGACTATCTACTCGTAACACGACCGCTTTCACTTTTTCATCATTGCGTGCTTGACGCAGCAAGCTTGCGACCGTGTCACCACCAACAGTTCCGCGAGGTTGTTGACCGTCCATAATCGCGCCACTGGCTAGAACAACGGCGATGTCGTGCTGAGGTAGTGTGTAATCGGGACGAATCGTTGCAAGGTAGTCGTAGTAACCAATCGCGTTGTAGCTGTCTTTGCCGTCGCTACCAAACTGTTTTGCGAATAGAGTGCGAATGTCTTGGCGTGTCGCAAGTTCATCCACTAGCCCCAATTTGACTGCGAGCTGAGCAATATCGCCATTTACAGACTTCATCTCGTTAATCAGCTCATCCATGGTTGGATTAAGCACTTTCGCATCAATGTTTCGGTTTGTTGTTACGTCATCAACAAAAGCACTCCATAATTGAGTAACCCAACGTGTTGCTGACTCTTTCGCCGCATCGGACATGTCATCACGAATAAACGGTTCGATAGCGGATTTATAAGTACCTACGCGAAAAACATGAGTAGAAACGTCAAGCTTTTCAAGTAACGTTTTGTAGTACATTGAGTAAGCGCTGTAACCTTTAATCAATACACCACCATCAGGTGCCAGATAAACTTTATCGGCGTAACTTGCCAAGTAATATTGGCTTTGGTTGTAGAAATCACCTACGGCGTAAACGGGTTTGCCTGACGCTTTAAATTCGTTCAACGCTTTCGCGATGTAACGTAGTTTCGTGAGATTTGTTTCTGGCATGTCTCGCAGTGCTAGCACTAATCCAGATACTTTAGGATCGTCTTTCGCGTAGCGAATAGTATCAACGATATCGAAAAGGACGTTTTCTTTCGGTAGCTCATTACCCAAAAGGGAACCAGCAAAAGAGTCCATTGGGTTTACATAACGTCTTTGTTCGACAATTGGGCCTGAAAGGTTCATCACCAATGCCGATTCTTTTTCGACGACAGGTTGACCGTCTCCGGTATAAGTAAAGGCAAAGTAGAAAACGGCAATCATCAGCAAGAAAATTAGGTTTGCCAGTGCGAGTCTGATGAAAGTGATACTTTTCCATATCCCTTTAAATATCAAACCAATAAATTTGAAGAGTTTTTTCATCTTGTCTCCATAACGAGATAGTTACGCCGAGTCTAACAAAGTATGGGTTCTTATCTCTAAGATCTCAAAAGATAACATTTTTTTAGCTTATCACGACCACTCAACAATTGGCATATTTTCACACGAGATTGATCGGTGTTACAAAAATGTAAACGCTTGTTTGATTTTTTGGTTGAGCAGGCTTAATCTGGTCAGACCATGATAATAACAATGGATGTTAAGTGATGTCTGCCATGTACCCAAACCTATTAAAGCCACTGGATCTCGGTTTCACACAATTACGAAACCGAGTTCTGATGGGATCAATGCACACGGGCTTAGAAGAGCACAAAGAAGGATTACACAAGCTCGCTGCTTTTTATGAAGAACGCGCGAAAGGCGGTGTCGGACTGATTGTAACCGGAGGTTTTTCACCTAACTTACGCGGTCGTTTACACCCGTTGAGTGCTGAATTCAGCAAGCCAAAACATGCTAAAGCCCATAAAGTTGTGACAGAAGCGGTGCACAAGCACGGTAGTAAAATTGCGTTGCAAATTCTCCATGCTGGGCGTTATGCAATGCATCCATTCTCGCAAAGTGCATCTGGCATTAAAGCGCCGATTGCAAAGTTTGCTCCGAGTGAAATGAGCGACCGCCAGATAAAGAAAACCATCGACGCGTTTGCTAATAGTGCGGAGTTAGCACAGCTTGCTGGTTATGATGGCGTCGAGTTAATGGGCTCGGAAGGTTACTTGATAAACCAATTCTTATGTAAACGTACTAATATGCGTTACGACGAATGGGGTGGCAGCTATAAAAAACGTATGCGTTTTCCGCTAGAAATTGTTAAAGCGGTACGCAAGGCGGTGGGTGACAAGTTCATCATCATCTTCCGTCTTTCTATGCTGGATCTTGTCGAGCAGGGCAGCACTTTTGAAGACGTTATCGAATTGGCGAAAGCACTTGAAGAGGCTGGCGTCACGATTATTAATACGGGTATCGGTTGGCATGAGGCTCGAATTCCGACCATTGCGACTCAAGTACCACGCGGTGCGTTTACATGGGTTACGGAAAAAGTTAAACCTCACGTTTCGGTTCCTATTATCACTTGCAACCGTATAAATACGCCAGATGAAGCAGAACGCATTTTATCTTCCGGTCATGCCGACATGGTTTCGATGGCGCGCCCATTCTTGGCCGATCCTTACTTTGTTGCTAAAGCCGAACAGGAAAAAGCGCAGCTTATTAATACGTGTATTGGTTGTAATCAGGCGTGTCTAGATAACGTGTTTAAAGGTAAGCGCGCCAGTTGCTTAGTGAACCCTCTAGCGTGCTATGAAACCGAAATTGTTGTTGAACCAGCCTTTAAAAAGAAAAACATTGCAGTTGTTGGTGCTGGACCTGCGGGCTTGGCTTGTGCGACCACACTGGCTGAACGTGGCCATAAGGTTGATTTGTTCGAAAAGAACGACCGCATCGGTGGTCAGTTCCGTCTTGCGATGCAGATCCCTGGTAAGGAAGAGTTTCGGGAGACGATACGATATTTCGCTAACCGTATTGATGAAACAGGCGTGAATCTGCACTTATCGACGGAAGCGAACTATGACTTACTCACAGAATACGATGAGATAGTGATGGCATCGGGTGTTGAGCCACGTAAAGTCAATATTGATGGAATTGATAACCCAGAGAAAGTCGTCGACTATCAAACTCTCATTCGAGACAAAACGCCAGTCGGTGAGAAAGTGGCTATCGTTGGTGCTGGTGGCATTGGCGTAGATGTCGCGACCATGCTCACAGAGCCAGTTGGACAAACGTTGGATGACTGGTTGCATGAATGGGGAATCGACAAGGAGATGTCTCAGCCGGGTGGTTTATATCCTTACCCTGATGCGGTCAGCGATAAAGAAGTCTGGGTACTTCAGCGTCGTAAAGGTCGTGTAGGTAAAGGTCCGGGTAAAACGACAGGTTGGATCCATAAACGTACCCTTGAAAAACGGGGCGTACATTTAGTCGGTGGTGTGTCTTACGATAAAATTGATGATCAAGGTTTGCACATTCATGTAGACGGAAAAGAACAATTATTGAACGCGGACAAAGTCGTCATTTGTGCGGGGCAAGAGTCTGTTCGTCCATTTGAAGATAAATGGTCTGAACTCGGAGAGAAGATTCATATCATTGGCGGAGCTGACCATGCGGGTGAACTTGATGCTGTGCGTGCGATTCGTCAAGGTGTTAAATTGGCGGTAAAACTCTAGCTTTTTAATGTGTGTTTACCATGAAAGCTGCGCTTTGAGCGCAGCTTTTTTTGTATAGAACTAGTCACTGATATCTGGCAGTTGTTTGGCCATTACCACGCCAGCAAAAGTAATAAAAGAGAACACTAACACCACAGCTGAAAGGCTCAAGAAGTTCGACATAACACCAAGAGAGCTCATTAGAAGCAGCATTATCCCAACCACTGTGTTACTCACGGCTACATAGCTCGTCCGTTTGTCACCTTCTGCGATATCAACTAAATAGGTTTTTCGTCCGACTCGTATTCCGTCGTGGGCAATACAAACACAAAAGTAAAGCAGAGGAATCACGAATAGGAAGCTTTGGCTAGCGGTGACCCATGTATCGTAAACAAATAACACAACACCAAGTAGCGCGCTCATCATTGCGCCTATGACCATCACACTGCGGCTAGAGCGATCGGACATTCTTCCCCAGAAAGGACCTGACACAAAGGAGGCTAAGCCACTCGCAAACATAAAGAGAGCTAGCACCCAGAGCTGTCCACCCAGAGATTGCTGTGCCAGCACAACGTAGTACGGTGCACTCAGCGCAGAACATAAAAATAGTGTCCGCGTGATAACGAATCGACGAAAGGTCACGTCTGTCTTAAGTAACGCGAGTTGTTTAAATGCTTCGAGGACGCCATTTCGACCACCGTCTACCTCACCGGCATACTCATTAATTCGCGCATAGACGAATGCCGCGATGAGCCATATGACGCCCGCTAAGCCTAAACTCAGACCGTAAAAGCGCTCTGTCGGCTCTACGTCCCATAACCAGGCTAGTGCCAGAAGGCTCGCGAAAAGCAGCGTAACCAGGCCAGCAGCACTTGAAGACCAGCCGTTGACTTGACCTCGTTGGTTTTTAGGGATGGTTTTGCCCAATACATCTTTTGATGCGACGGAATTTAAACCGCGTGAGAGGCTGAAGATCACAAGACATGCAATTACACCATAACCCGCAGCAGCTCCTGTCAGAGTTAATGCGACCACTCCGATTGCAAATATGGAAAGAGCCTGCAAGATGCTGCCAATTACCCAGACCCATTTTCTTACTGGAATGCGTCGGATGTAGTGCGCGATGCTAAGTTGTGGGATAAGGGAACCTGATTCACGAATAGGAACGAGCCAACCAATTAAGTAAACCGGTGCCCCGAGACTTTGTAGTATCCACGGCAACGTGACTTTAGGATTGATTAACGCATCGCCGACTTTCGTTAAAAACTGAGCGAGAATTATTTTAAGAAAGTTGCCGGGAACTTGATGACAAGCTGATTCAGGAATCGCCTTACAGGCACGGGCATCTTCGTCATTAACGATCTTTTCGTAAATGCTGTTTTGTTTGTCCTTGTTCATCAACCTGCCTATGTTCAACTTATTCATTTCGCGAATAAATTAACATTAAACCCAGATTGATGTTAAGTGAAGCACGTTATCAAGCCCACAGAAAACCGGTTGTTATTCGCAGGAGCAGATTGTGCTAAAGTGGCGTAAACAAAATAACAACGATATTCAATAAGGATTCTTTCATGGACGCTCTCGATCTTTTGCTCAATCGCCGATCTATCGCGAAGTTATCCGCGCCTGCTCCAGAAGGTAAAGCACTTGAGAACATCATTCGTGCTGGCCTTCGTGCGCCTGACCATGCGGGATTAACCCCTTGGCGTTTCGTTATCGCACAGGGCGATGGTTTGAAAAAACTGTCAGATATATTGGTAAAAGCGGCAGAAGCTGAAAATAGTGATGAAGCGGTGGTCGAAAAGGTAAAGAATGCCCCATTTCGCGCACCAATGGTGATCACGGTGATTGCTAAAGTAACAGAACATGAGAAAGTACCAGCACTAGAGCAACACTTATCTGCGGGATGCGCTGTACAAGCGATGCAAATGGCAGCTGTAGCGCAAGGCTTTCAAGGGTTTTGGCGCTCAGGTAAGTGGATGTTCCATCCAGAAGTTCATCAAGCATTTGGTTTAGAGGGTGACGATGAGATTGTTGGTTTCTTGTACTTAGGCACGCCTGGTTGTACACCGATGAAAGTTCCTGAGCGTGACCTTTCTCAGTTTGTTGAATTCCTATAACTAAAAACTTAAATAAACTGACTGTTTATTTATACAGTTTTTCTTGATTTATTAGGGCTACATTCGTTAATGTGGCCCTAATTATATTTATTTCCAAAACGTTATGTCTCGTCTGTTTATTGCTGAAAAACCAAGCTTAGGCCGTGCGATTGCCGCTGCACTGCCAAACCCTCAAAAGAAAGATCAAGGATTCATCCGCTGTGGGAACGGGGATATCGTTACTTGGTGTATCGGCCATTTGCTCGAACAAGTCGAACCTGACGCTTACGATGAGCGTTATAAAAAGTGGAATATGGCAGATTTACCAATTGTTCCGCAGCAATGGCAGCTCAGACCGAGGAAAAGCGCAAGTAAGCAATTAACAGTGATTCGTAAATTGCTCAAAGAAGCTAACGAAGTCATTCATGCAGGAGACCCAGATCGAGAGGGTCAGCTGTTAGTTGATGAAGTTCTGGACTATTACAAGTTATCTAAAACCAAGAAGGAATCCACACAGCGTTTGCTGATTTCCGACTTGAACTTACCTGCGGTTAAACGCGCACTCAGTTCTATGCGCAGTAATCGCGAGTTTATCTCACTTTCAGTTTCTGCATTGGCCCGCTCTCGGGCTGATTGGCTGTATGGTATGAACATGTCTCGTGCTTATACCTTGCTTGGTCAAAAAGCAGGGTATCAAGGTGTTCTCTCGGTAGGGCGAGTGCAAACGCCAGTTCTTGGCTTAGTGGTGCGTCGTGATGAAGAAATCGAAAACTTTGTCCCGAAGGACTATTTTACCCTACATGCTCTGATCCCATATCAAGATGCCAATGGTACTTTTGATATTCGTGCTCGTTGGAAGCCAAGTGAGGCATGCAAGCCTTGGCAGGACGAAGAAGGTCGAGTATTAAACCGTAAGTTGGTAGAAAATGTTGCAAACCGTATTGCAAATCAACCCGCAAAAGTGACAGAGTCGGAACAAAAGCAAACCAAGCAATCAGCACCATTACCTTATTCGTTATCTGCTTTACAGATCGATGCCGCGAAGCGCTATGGTATGAGTGCGCAACAAGTACTAGATACTTGTCAGGCATTGTATGAAAAGCACAAGCTGATCACTTACCCGCGTTCAGATTGTCGCTATTTGCCGATGGAACACTACTCACAAGCAGGGACGGTGACAACTGCTATTGCGAATAACGCAAAAGAGTTGCAAGTTGCCGTTCAGGGAGCAGACTTAACATTAAAGTCCAAAGCCTGGAACGATAAAAAAGTGGATGCACACCATGCGATTATCCCTACACCGAAGCAAGCTAATGTGAATGCGCTTTCCGGCAATGAGATGAAAGTGTATCAATTGATTGCGCGCCAGTACCTCATGCAGTTCTATCCGGCGGCGGTTTACGCAGAAGCGAAATTGGTTTTCGATATCGCTGGTGGTACGTTTGTCGCGAAAGGTCGTCAGTTAGTTTCGCCGGGTTGGAAAGCGCTAATGGGCAAAACTGACAAGGAAGATGAAGGTATTGATGCCGTGCCACCGCTACCCGAAGGCACCGTGTTAACTTGTCGTGAAGGGGAAATAAAAGACCGAAAAACCGAGCCACCAAAGCATTTTACCGAGGCATCGCTGTTGCAAGCGATGACCGGGATCGCCCGTTATGTTGCGGATAAAGAACTGAAAAAAATCCTTCGTGACACTGATGGGCTAGGCACGGAAGCGACTCGCGCTGGTATTTTGGACACGCTGTTCAAACGCCAACTGCTTACGCGTCAAGGTAAGTCAATTCTCAGTTCTCCTGCGGGAAGAGGTCTCATTCATGCCTTGCCAGAAGATTCAACATACCCTGATATGACGGCTCATTGGGAGCACCAGTTACAAGGTATGGCAGAGAGAAATCAAGCATATCAGCCGTTCATGCAAGCACTGGAACAACGCATTGATAGCTTGATGGCACAAGTAAAAGCAGGCCCTATCCCTGATTCATTACGTCATTTACCCAAGGTGGAACGTCCTGCGTTTAAACGTAAAAAGCGCAGTTATTCAAAGAATGGTGGCGCGACTAAATCTCGTGCAACCAAAGGTAAGCAGGCATAGGACAAGCGCGGTGTAATTAAACACCGCGCATGCTTGAAAATAGATTACTCGAACAGGTCACCGTGGTTTTGGATCGCGCCTCTTACTTCACCTTGAGTTAACACGCGTTTGTCCAGTACCTCTTTCACCTGGTTGCCCAAGTCAACTAATGTATCTCGATTCGCTTGAGTTTGGCGTTTACCAGCACTTCTCAAGCAGTAATTTAGTTCGTGCTCTTCGCTAAAATTAACCAAATCCCTATCTGCTGCCATCGAGCTTTCTCCTTATTTGTTCTACTTTTTCCTAAGTCTGGATTGGATGTAGATAAATTCAAGTTAGATTGCGCGAATTATGCTGGTGGATCACTGATGAACATTATGTTTGCCAACCAAGTCACGATTATGAAGCCTGGCTTTGATGGTATTTGGTTTAGTGATGGTTGTGTCTTAATGCTGCTACCAAGGTAACTCAGTACCATCGTAGTTAATAAATCGACCTGAAAGCTGCGGTGTGCTCAGTTCTATCACGTTCGCTAGGCCTTGCGCGGAGGTTTGCGTATCTATCAAAGCATTTGGCCCGCCCATCGCCGTTTTTACCCAACCAGGGTGAAGCGCCAAAACAGTAAACCCTTCAGGTGTTAAATCATTACTTAAGCTTTTAACAACCGAGTTAAGCGCCGCTTTCGATGAGCGATAAATATAGCCGCCGCCGGACGTATTTTCGGTCATACTGCCGACTTTTGATGAGATACAAGCAATCTTTTTCATCTTGCCTTGTTGTAAGCGAGGGTAACAGTACTCAACCAGTTTTAACGGAGCAATGGTGTTTACTTCGAAGACTTTACGCCATGCTTCTACGTCAGTATTTCCAAAGCCATATCCCTTGGGGCCGTAATATCCTGCGTTATTGATGAGTAAGTCGATGGCAGGGAGTTTATCGGCAAGCTTAGCGACTTGTTCGTAGTGCGTGACATCCAGTTCGTGCAAAACTAGATTGCTGAATTGTGAGGCTAGAGTTTGTAGTTCTGAACTGTTCTCTAAGGAACGGCTAGTAGCATGTACTTGGTGGCCTTGCTTCAGGTACAGCTCAGTTAAGCTAAGGCCAATGCCGCGATTTGCTCCGGTAATAAAGACGGTTTGACTCATACAAACACCTATGTTTTTTTGATTTCAGTTGAAAGTCATTGTGTTAGCTAAGCACAATAAAATCAACCAACCACCACGCACCAACAACGAGAGATGAAAATAGGGACAGAGCACAAAGAGAGCCAAACAGTGCGCCGAGAATAGCAAAGAAAGTAGAATTCATATGTATATTAAATTTAATTGATATTGAAAATCATTATCAATTAAATTGCGTTTTATTCAACCCTTTCAGTTGATACTATTTCGTTACCATTGTTATTAAGAATTTCTCATGCTGCCATTTATCTACCACCCGATTTATTCTCAACTTGAGTTGCCAGAGGGGCATCGTTACCCAATTATGAAATACCAGTACCTCTATGAATCGGTATTGGTGCATATAGAGAAAGATAACTGGAAAGAGCACACGCAGTTTTTCCAGCCCGAAGCATTAACTGTTGGGGAAGTAAAACGTGTTCATGACGAGGAATACGTCGAGTTACTTGTTAGTGGAAACATACCAGCTGCGAAGATGCGCCGAATAGGTTTTCCTTGGAGTGAGTCTCTCATTACCAGAACGCTAACGTCAGCAGCGGGCACGGCTCTGACCGCAAAAAAGGCACTTGAGTACGGTGTGGCCATTCATTTGAGTGGTGGGTATCACCACGCACACAAAGAGTTTGGCAGTGGTTTTTGTTTATTTAATGACTTAGTGATCGCGGCCAGGCAAGCGCTCGAAGTCGAGCATGTCGATAAAGTATTGATCATTGATAGTGATGTTCACCATGGGGATGGAACAGCAACTTTATGTGACGATGAGCCAGATATCATCACGCTTTCTTTCCACTGTGATAAAAACTTCCCAGCGAGGAAGCCTCAGTCTGATCTCGATGTGCCTTTGGTGCGAGGAACAGGTGATGAGGACTTTTTAATGGCGTTTAAAGAAGTGGTCGATATGGCACTTAATCTTCATCGCCCTGATTTAGTTATCTACGATGCTGGTGTCGATATACATCAAGACGATGAGCTTGGATATTTTGATGTGTCGACTCAAGGGATTTTAGAACGTGATAGATTTTTAATGCAAACAGTGAAATCTCGAGGTATCCCTGTCGCAGCTGTCGTTGGAGGTGGATATCGAACGAATCATGCTGACCTCGTCCCAATCCATTTGCAGCTTATCAATGCCGCTAAAGAAGTCTTTATTGATGAGTAGATACAACTAGATGTAAATATCAAATTGATTCAACACTGGAACGAACGAAAAGGGCATTAATTTTTTGTGGGTTCTTTCGGAGTGTGGCGGAGTGCTTAGTTGCGTTCAAGAAGTGATAAGTGATTTGTACAAATCTTTTAAGTCTGGAGATGCGAAAAAGCCCGCCAATTTCTTAGCGGGCTTTTTCTAAAAGTGGCGGAGAGATAGGGATTTGAACCCTAGATACGCTATTAACGTATGCCGGTTTTCAAGACCGGTGCTTTCAACCACTCAGCCATCTCTCCATTGTTGAGGCGCATAATATAAGGCTTTGAAAATGTTGTAAACCCCTAGTTGAACTGATTGGATGTTTACTGCGCAAATTTGTGGTTTGTGTTGTTTAAATAAACAAAAACTCCCCAAAAAGGGGAGTTTGAATAGTATATGGATTGCTAGGTATTAATCGTTTTTAGAATAAAAACGCTGTAACTCAGTTAAACCTTGCATCAAAACTGGCAACTTCGGTGCATCATCTCTAAGTCGTTTGTAGTTTTTGTCATACAGCTTGTAGTTGCCAAACTTATCGATCACTGTGGTTTGCGAGCTAGTAATTAAGGCAAGCTCGCGAGTATCGCCCGCCAAGATCCAGCGACGACGACTTTCATCGAATAGGTTGCGACCACTACTGTAATCATATGGGTTGGAAGATACGCCGAGCATATCTTGCAACAGTGTAACTGAGAGGTCCAAGTGACTTGTGCTGTGATTAAATTCGCCAGCCAGCATTCCAGGCCAATGGATCACCATCGGAACTTGTAATTGATAACGGCTGTAGTTGCTGTTTGCTCCCCAGCTGTTCGTATTGGTTTCGTTAAATTCACTACCGTGATTAGAAGTGATGATTACGATGGTGTTTGTCAGTTGTCCCGTCGTTTCTAGTTCATCAATAATACCGGCGATAGTTCTATCCGCCGACTTCACTGCATATTCATAAGCTTTTTTGAATCGCTCACTTGCGGGCATTTCTTCGTCATTATTTGAAGGAATCGATTCAAAATTATCAACGGTGGTGACTTCGATGTAACTAAACCATGGCTGACTTGCTTTCTCTGCTAACCATGTATTCCAGTTTGCGATAGATTGTTTATCGGTATGAGCTTGCGTGCCATCTAGGTCTTCCGCTAAGTTCAAGTCGCGGAAAATAATTTCTGAGTAGAGATCATCTTCAAACCCACTGCCACTGAATAAACCAAAGTTGTAGCCCTGATCTTTCAGTACATCGAGCAATACTGGGGAAGCACCTTGCGCCTTGATGCTTGATGCATAACTGGTCGGTAAGCCATAGAACAAACCAAAGGCCCCGTATGTATCATTACTTGAGCTGTAATGATTACGGAAGTTCTGATTGTTTTCAGCAAACTCATAGAGGTTAGGCATCTCTTCTTGGTTCAGCGCATCCGCTCGTAAATTGTTTATGCTGATCATCAACACATTGAGCTTATTAACTCGGCGGTTAAACTCAAGCTTTTCAAGAGGGTAGTTGACTAACTCTACGTTGCCTTCGTTTTCTGCTAAACGTTTTAGGTATTCCTCACGGTCAAGTAGACCATGTTTTTCCATAAAACTCTTCGCTGTCATCGGGTAAGACAACGGGAAGTTTGAACGCTGGCTAGTAATTGGGTTGTAAAAATACGCATCTGCCCAAATGTAAACCAAATGGCTGGTCATAAAGCTGAGGAAAAAGACGGCCGCGAGAGGGCGTCCTACGTGCTTATGAGATAGTTTGCGCTGTTTTCGCCATACCCATTCGGATAGTGCGAGTTGAATAAGGAAGATCAGCGGCATCACAACAAATAAATGTTGTAGGTCAGTGCTGAGCGCACTTTTGTCTTCGCTGAATAGTAACTCCCAGACAACGGGAGTTAAGTGCAAATTGATCGACTGATACGCTTGGGTATCAATTAATAATATGGTTTGCCCAACGGTTGCGAAAATCACTGCCACCAAACGGAACAACTTCCGCGATGGCAGGATAAACGTCAACGGGAATAGAACAAGCAAGTAAAGTGCGAAAACTAGAAAGCCAAAGTGACCAACCCAAGAAACCGCCAGATAAAACTGACCAAGTAACGTCTCGGGCCAAGGAGACTGAACAATGTAGCGTGTGCCTATCAACATCGATGCAACGATATTGAAGAATGCAAACCAGTGACCCCAACCAACTAGTCGAGATACACGTTCGCCGTATGAGTTTCCGCTGTCTACCATGTATGTGTTCTATTGTCCGTGATTAGTGTGTTTTTGGTGTTTCTAAAGAAGACATCAGCGCCTGAGCAAATTTTTCAGCAATCGCTTTGCGTTGTGAAGCAGCAACACGTTGATTTAAGACATTGGTTGCGATATTTCCGGCAATCATTAGCGTCAACTCAGGAGAAGCAGCGTGTTTTTCAAGAACTGTTGCTACTTCAGCAAGAATTTTTTCTACTTGCTCGTCAGTATATTTAGATGTAATCGGCATAAAGACTCTAATAATGATAGTAAAAGCGGCTTATGATAACCTACAATGCCCATCAACTAAAACCTTGTAGCAAGATAAAATCACTATGAGTCTTCATCTTTCAAACGTTATTCTGCATCAACTGTGCAAAAACGATCAGGACGAGCTGGTTGTAAACTTTCGTCCAGCATCATTAGAGAACGATGCATCTACAGAAAACTTAGTCGCTGAGCTTCACCGAGTATTCCATTCTAAAGCTGGTAAAGGTTTTGGCGCTTTCCAGTCAGACAGCGAATTTCAATTTTGGCTTCAAGAAATGCGCAAAGGAGAGCGAGATTTTTACGACTTCTCACAAATTAGTGCAAATCGCTTGAAAGAAGAGTTGATTAAGTACCCATTTGCGGATGAAGGTATCTTGGTTTTCGCTGAGTATCAGAGTTTAGCAACGGACTACTTGTTCATCGGTATCCTACCAATGAATCAAAGTTTAAAAGTGACCGAAGGTTTGGACATCAGTGCGACAGATTACTTAGATATCACCAAAATGGATATTGCCGCACGCATCGACCTGTCGAGCTACGAGACCGACAAGGAATCCAATCGTTATCTGCAATACATTAAAGGACGCGTTGGCCGTAAAGTGGCGGACTTCTTCCTAGATTTTCTGCAAGCGGATATTGGCTTAGATACTAAACAACAAAACTTAGTGTTGATGCAGGCGGTGGATGATTTTTGTGCTGACTCGAAGCTAGAAAAGCAAGAAGTGAACGAGTACAAGAAACAAGTTTACGACTACTGCAATGAGCAAATTAAATCCGGTGATGAAGTTCAAATCTCAGAACTTTCCGGAGAGCTTCCTCAAAGCCAAGATGGCACGAGCTTTATGGATTTCACCAAAGAGCAAGGGTACGAACTTGAAGAGTCTTTCCCAGGTGATCGTGCGACGGTTCGCAAACTGACTAAATTTGTTGGAGCTGGTGGTGGTTTGAATATTAGCTTCGATAGTCTCTTACTTGGCGAGCGTATTTTTTATGATCCAGAGACGGATACCTTAACGATTAAAGGGACGCCTCCAAATCTAAAAGATCAGTTAAGTCGCAATTAAAATCATATCGTTAAATAAAGAGAGCAAACGGCTCTCTTTTTTTATGTGAATAAGAAACATCCATAGTATATGCTTGTAATTAATGGAGATATGCGAGGGGCAAGTGTTGCTGAAGCTAAAAGAAGGAATACGGCGGTTTGTTTGGTTCTGGTTCGTTTTGTGGTGTGTTTTAGCACTTGGCATTTGGCTGCAAGCCAAACAAACGATTCAAACGATTTCGACTGTAAATGAGTTAGGAAGTAAAGTTGAAGAAGTCAGGCACTTTTTTAACTTCGATCTGCCTTACCGTGTTAAACACGTCGACCAAATTTCACTGAAACTTCAGTTGGCTTATGCAGTTCGCTTACAGCTTGAAAGTGAGTTTTCTGAAGGGAAAATCACACCAGACATCACTCAATTACTTTATACGACCGACCGATTTTTAGAAAGTGCTCGAGCTTTTGTAAGAAGTGACAGTGAATTGGTTTCGTTAGCAGAACAGTTACGAAGCAGCCGTGCTCGAACAGAAAACTCTGAGCAAATTCAGGCAATGTACTATCGCTTAGGTGCGCTTGTTTTTGAGTCTGTCTTTAGTGACTCTGCAACGAATAGCGATACTTACCGTGACTTAGACCGACTTTTTATTGAATCAGAGACGCTCTCTCCCGAAGAGCGAAGTGCTCTTCAGCGCCAGCTTGCTCAAACCTCAAGCGCACTATCTGCTCAGGCACAGGGTAGTTATTTATCCAATCAACTGCTTAATCCAGATTTCCCGAACCAGTTAACTTCGATAAATGATCAGTTGGAACAGAAGCTAATGACTTTTATTGTTTGGTTGTCTGTAATCAGTGGTTTGCTCCTTTTCCTCATTTCATGGGGAGCCTTCTCCCCAAAAACGATTCAACCGATACCACTACCCAGAACCGATGATAAAAAGTCAGAGCAAGTTGGCGATGATGAAAATGGAGCTAACGCTGTTCCCTCAGCTCAGTCAGAAAATTTTCAAAACGTCCAAATGAACGAAGAAAGTTGTAATGAGGTGAATTCATCACAAGTGGAAGTAGTGGAACGTGAGCCGTACATAGATATCAATAAAATGTTAGATTCTCTGTCTGGTGACGAGGGCGCTGTGCGGATGTTACTGGAGGTCTTTATTCAGGATCACTCTGGCGATGGCACTAAAATGTATCAGCTGTTAGAAGAGGATAAAGAGCAAGCGCAAAGAGCCGCACACAGTCTTAAAGGGGTCTCAGGGAGTTTAGGTGCAATGCCATTGCACTGTATTTCGGGTGATATTGAACTGTTGATTAAACAAGGGCAAAAAGTGCCGGAAGAGAAGTTGGCATGTTTAGATGATGTCCTAAAACAAACCATACTTTTTGCTAATAATGTTCTCAATAGTGAAAAGATAACAGAAGCGCTAACAGATTGATATTGCTCTGACTTAATGTCATAAGAGTTGAGGTAATAAAGGCTCGAACTATATGACTTAGTTCGCTTTATTCCTGTTCTATACAATTTGTTAAAGGTGTTTTCATGTCCGTTCGC
Source organism: Vibrio sp. D431a (assembly GCF_030248655.1). Classification (NCBI taxonomy): domain Bacteria; kingdom Pseudomonadati; phylum Pseudomonadota; class Gammaproteobacteria; order Vibrionales; family Vibrionaceae; genus Vibrio; species Vibrio sp. D431a. The sequence continues at coordinate 83,451 of NZ_JAHGAP010000017.1, forward strand.
CGAATGTCTTCAATGATGTTGATAGGGCTGGTTATGATGCTTTCAGGGTGCTCCCTGCTCGAAGTCAAGATCGAGAGTCAAACCGTCCCTCTTACCAAACAAGAGCTCAATATGCGTCTTTTGACTCGTGAGTATGCGCAGCAGTTTTTTGCTCAGGTTGAGCAAGCAGCAGATGCACTACACGAACAATATGATCCTCATGATAAAGTTCATCAATCTTATATTTTACTTTGGAAGATAAATGCTGAAGAAGGCATCCAAGCTTCTGCGTATCAAGTGTCCCCAATGGCTGCACTGATTGATACATGGACTTTCACGCTGCAAATGGAACAGTTCTTTACTACCGCTTCTGGTAATGAGCTCTTTGCGTCTGATGAGGCCAAGTTAGTTTCCGTTTATTTAGCGAAAGAGGTAGATAAACTGGCTCAATCTTTATTGAAGAAAGAAGCATACATCAAGACACAAACGTTTGTTGCAGAGTTCGCCAAGCAGCATCCATTCGCTGATTTAAGCATGATTAGGACTCCGGCTTACCGTAGGTGGTTAGATGCAAACCAAATTAGCGAAGAGGAAGCCGTTACAACGCTAGGCACGATGCCAGAAGCACTTGGGGATGTCTCTGATCGTCTAAGTCTGGTATCAGAACAGACACCAAAAATTATGACGTGGAAAGCGCAGTTGTTGGCCTTGAATAGCTCTGCCAGTATCGAAAAAGTCAATGCGGCGCTCAATAGTTTGCAAGTTACCGCTGATTCGATGAGGGATTTTATCGATAACAACCCAGAGTACATGCGTTATTTGGCAGAACAAATGGCGCTGGAGTTACAACCTTTGGTTGACGATATCGATCAAAGGACGGAGGCGCGTTTATCTCAGTTGGGTGAAGAACGCCAAGCTATAGAGCTGATGGTTGCCAGAGAGCGCCAAGAAATCGCACAGATCATTACCCATGAGCGCGAGAAGTTTGCTCAAGATATGGATCGAGTGTCGCAAGAGGTTGTGAATCTCGCAATGACTAAGCTGATTGAACTTGTCAAAAGTACCATCATCTACTTTATTCTGTTCATTGCCGTTATATTCTTTGCACCGCTTGGCTTGGGCTATTGGTTTGGGAAGCGTGCAGCCGTGAAAACGCCAGTCAAACAAAGCTAACGATTTGTTTTGGAAATAAAAAAAGAGCGCTTTAAAGCGCTCTTTTTTAGTATTGAATTCGAAAGGGAGGTTCTTCCTATCTCTGCGAAATTAAGCGGTTTGCTGCTTTAATTCGCCTTCAGCTTCTTCAACTGCTTCTGCTGTTGGTTCGCACTTATCAACAAACCAACCCATGTAAGAAGTGAAGATCGTTACGATGATACATACAAAACTCAGCCACATGAACGGGGCATAAGACAGTGTAGCAACACCCAAAATACTGGCCATGTAGATACCGTTGTCACTCCAAGGGACCATACCTGAGGTTAGCGTGCCGCCAAATTCTGCGTTACGAGACAAATTCTTACGTTTGTAGCCTAGACGGTCGTAGTTCTTCGCACAGATTTTTGGGGTCAGAATAAGTGAAACGTACATCGCTGAACCAAATACGTTGCCCATAAAGGCCGTACCAATTGTGCTTGTTGCCAATGAACCTGCACTTTGAACGCGTTTTTCAAACAGCTTCGCGATAGTCTCTAGCACGCCTACTTTATCTAGTAGACCACCAAAACCAAGGCCAAATACGATAACCGCTACCGACCCAAGCATTGAAGACATGCCGCCACGGTTAAGGATTGAGTCAATGAAATCTACGCCAGATGAGATTGCAAACGGAGCCCAAGCCGTGTTGAACGCGGTTAGGAAATCGACATCTTGGATCATCACTGCCCAAATAATACCTAGCAGAGAACCAAAACTGATCACTGGGAATGAAGGCATACGCATCGCTAGAAGTGACAATACGATGATCACAGGAACAAATGAGTAAGGGGTGATGTAGAACTGCTGTTCCATCGCTTTGATGACAGAGTCTACCTGGCTCATGTCAACTTGACCTGCGTAGTGGAAGCCAAATGCAGTAAACATAATGCCTGTAATAATGTAGCTAATGAGTGCTATCGGCAACATGCCTTTAATATGTTCCATCACTTCAACGTTAGACATAGATGAAGCAAGGATTACTGAATCCGATAGAGGCGACATTTTGTCACCAAAGTAACAGCCTGAAAGTACGGCACCTGCAGTGATTGGCGCAGGAACACCAAGACCTTGACCGATACCCATCATTGCAATACCTGCCGTGCCAGCCGCACCCCAAGATGTGCCGGTCGCTAGCGCAGTCAATGAACAGATGATCATGGTCGCGAGCAAAAAGATGGAAGGGTGGATTGCTTTAAGGCCGTAGTAAATAATGGTTGGAACAATACCACCAGAGATCCAAGTACCTACAAGCGCGCCAACGGCCAAAAGGATTAAAACGGCTCCAAGTCCATTGGAAATGCCATTTAGTGCTGCTTTTTCCAGATCTTTATACTGATGGCCAAGCTTTATGCCCAATATCATGACAATGAACCAACCGATGTATAGCGCTAGCTGAATCGGTAGGTCTAGCTTGGCTGTGAACGAAAATGCCAGCAGGAGAAATAAACCGAGCGAGATAAATACCTGTATCAAGCTTGGTAGGCGTGGTGTAACTTGCTTCATATGTGCCTCTGTCAATCTTGGAGCAATAGAGGAAGGCGCTCCTTGTTGTAATCGCGCATAACATACATTAACAAAAATTATATTTCGAACATTTGGTGTTTTATCTTGATGTTCGTCGGTAAAAACGTTTGCTTGTGAAATTAACTGTTAGTTTGTTTTAACTTTTTTGGTTTTAAATGTTGTGTAATGTGAAATTATTGTGCTTCATGTGTTATTTTCTCATTGAGTGGTAAGACCAATTAGGGGGCTAAAGTGCTTTCCCTACTTGAAAAATGGTTAAAACCGCAAACCAAACACTAAAAGATCTCGTGTAACCCGGTTTTTCAGAGGAAAAGGTTAAAAAACGCGCTTATTTACAAAATAGGGGTTGAGATTTTGCTGTGAAAAATTAACTATGGGGTAGGTTTTTTTAATACATGGAGAGTTAATACGATGAGAGTTGGTTTAGTTGGTTGGCGCGGTATGGTTGGTTCAGTCCTTATGCAGCGTATGGTTGAAGAGAAAGACTTCGACCTAATCGAACCAGTATTCTACAGTACTTCTCAAGTTGGTATTCCTGCTCCTAACTTAGGAAAAGACGCAGGCTTACTGCAAGACGCGTATGATATTGAAAGCTTAAAACAGCTTGATGCGGTAATCACCTGTCAAGGTGGTAGCTATACAGAAAAAGTTTTCCCTGCACTTCGTCAGGCTGGTTGGAAAGGCTACTGGATTGACGCGGCCTCTACGCTACGTATGGCTGAAGATTCGATCATCACACTTGATCCAGTGAACTTAAAGCAAATCCAACAAGGCATCCACGGTGGCACGAACACATTTGTCGGTGGTAACTGTACGGTTAGTTTAATGCTAATGGGGCTAGGTGGTCTATTTGAGAAAGGCCTTGTTGAGTGGACAAGCGCAATGACTTACCAAGCCGCATCTGGTGCTGGTGCGCAAAATATGCGTGAATTGATCTCGCAAATGGGCGTTATCAATGACTCTGTTAGCTCTGAACTTGCAAACCCATCAAGCTCTATCCTAGATATCGATAAGAAAGTCGCGGATACAATGCGCAGCGGCTCTTTCCCTACCGATAAGTTCGGTGTGCCACTAGCTGGTTCGTTGATCCCATGGATCGATGTGAAGCGCGATAATGGTCAGAGTAAAGAAGAGTGGAAAGCGGGCGCTGAGGCGAATAAAATTTTGGGTTCTCAAAGTTCACCTGTTCCAATTGACGGTACTTGTGTGCGTATTGGCGCGATGCGTTGTCACTCTCAAGCACTTACTATCAAGCTTAAACAAAATGTACCAATGGACGAAATCGAAGAAATCATCGCCACTCATAACGATTGGGTGAAAGTGATTCCTAACGACCGTGACATCACTGCTCAAGAGCTAACACCGGCAAAAGTTACGGGCACAATGTCTGTACCAGTGGGTCGTTTACGTAAGATGGCAATGGGTGATGATTTCCTAAATGCTTTCACTGTTGGTGACCAACTGCTTTGGGGTGCTGCGGAGCCATTGCGTCGTACTCTGCGAATTATTCTGTCTGAGAAAGCATAATCACATCAATCCTTTATTTGATGACAAAATAAAAGAGCTCCTTAGGGAGCTCTTTTTTCATGCGTCGTCTTCCGTTCGAACGACTCTTTTGTCTGGATCGGCCAGTTCACTACCACAATGTTTACAGTAAATTGCGTCAGAGTCGTGCCCTGCGTGGGAGCAGTTTGGGCATTTCACCAATACTTTGTGCGATTGCATCTCTTGGTGCAGTTCGGCAGTGAAAATACCTGTAGGTACCGCCAAAATGGAATAACCCAGTAACATGGTGAGTGATGCAAGCCCTTTACCTAGGTCTGTTTGAGGGACCAAGTCACCATACCCAACCGTTGTGATGGTCACGATCGCCCAATAAATACTCTTAGGAATGCTAGTAAATCCGTTTTCAGGTCCTTCAATGATAAAAATCAACGAGCCGAAAATCGTTACCATAATGGCGACGGAACTAAAGAAGATAAAAATCTTTCTGCGCGCCATAAGCAGTGAACGTAAGAGGATATTGGACTCTTGGAGGTATCGGACTAACTTGAGTATGCGGAATATTCGCATCACTCGCAGCGCCCTGATCACACCCATAAACGAAGCGGATGGGAAGAAGAGTGCTAAATAAGTGGGCAAAATCGCAAGTAAATCGACGACACCATAAAAACTCTTTGCGTAGGCGGCAGGTTTAGGAGAGCAATAAAGCCTTAGAAGGTATTCAATCGTGAATAGGCCAGTAAATGTGTATTCAATAAACTTCAGCTCTTTTTCCCACTCGGCCCGAACGGAGGGTATCGAATCTAACACCAGTACGATTAACGAGCTGATGATCGCGATAATGAGAGCAATATCGAACGTTTTACCAGCTTTGGTATGAGTACCAAAAATGGTGACATATAGAGTATGTTTAAGAGAGTCAGTCGTCATGACAAAGCGATCCATTGTTGAATCGCTCTATCATACAATTTTATAGAAACTCAGGCTAATCCTGGAAATAAGTTGCGTAAGCCATTCGCAATGAACTCTATGCCAAGCGCGCCCAATATCAAACCCATGATACGAGTAATGACGTTGATTCCAGTTTGACCTAAAAATCGTACGATCAATGGGGCAGAGCGGAACAATAGCCATGAACAAAGGCAGAACAAACCAATCGTAATACTAATGCCCACGGTATCGAACATGCTTGGGTAGCGTGCACCATAAACAATAGTCGAACTGATTGCACCAGGCCCTGCCATTAAAGGCATTGCAAGAGGGACCACACCAATCTGTTCACGACTGACGTATTCCGTTTTCTCTTGTTTGTTCTGCTTATCTTCCCCCAGTTTACCGCTCATCATCGAGAATGCGATGCTAAGTAATAGCAACCCGCCAGCCACACGAAACGAATCCAGAGAAATACTGAACATGTCTAACAGTAACTGACCAGCAAAAAGCGAAATGATCAGGATGATCGCAACAGCCACATTTGCTGTTGTTGCCGTATTGCGCTTTTCGTCGGGTGTCATATGCCCGGTTAGTGACACAAACACAGGCATGATACCAACAGGGTTTACTGCGGCGACCAAACCGAGAAAAAACTGCAAGAAGATAGCAAGTTCAAAAGTTTGCATGTTGCTTACTCATCAAAGCTCACATTAGTGAAAAGGAGAAGGGGTAATTTGGGCGTAATGTAAGGCAAAAGTTAGGTTGTAAGAAATGAAAAAAACTAACGCATTACCTGCCATTTAAGTGAGAAAAACTAATTCTTTAATAAACTGTATCTAATCTGGAAAGGAAATGTTACCTATAAAGTTGCTGATAAATTGCACTGTTTTACATAAACGTTAACATTCGCACATTTTTGATAAAAACCAAGGTGGTTTGTAGAGAGATGTATTCGGTTCGATATACTCTCAGTAGCACAAAGAATTGGGCCTACATGTAATTTTGTTGGTCAAAAATGAAACTTTTTTACAGGTTGTTGTAGTTTCTTTTATTTATTTGTCCATTTGCTTCTTTTTTACTCAATAAAAAATGAAAGTTAATTTATTTGTTTATCAGTGATTTATGTCATTTTGGTGTGATGAGGCACCACTTTGGTAGTATTTAGGTGGTGAGAACTGATCCAAGTCAATTTTTTTCACACTCTGAAATATTATACTCAGTCCTGAAAGCAATTTACTAAGACGTTTGTTTTCTAAGTGACTGATAAACAGTAAAAACGATAAGTAATAGCCTTAGTAAAAAGTTTTTAATATTTGTTAATTTTAGGAGATTCCCTATGCCTGTAACTAATATGGCTGAACTAGATGCAATGGTTGCTCGCGTTAAGAAAGCGCAAGAAGAGTTCGCTACTTACTCTCAAGAGCAAGTAGATAAAATCTTTCGTGCAGCATCGCTTGCAGCTAACCAGGCCCGTATCCCGCTAGCTCAACAAGCGGTAGAAGAATCTGGTATGGGTATTGTTGAAGATAAAGTAATCAAGAACCACTTCGCTTCTGAGTTTATCTACAACAAATACAAAGACGAACAAACGTGTGGCATCTTAGAAGAGGATGACAACCTAGGTACTATGACTATCGCTGAGCCTGTAGGCATCATCTGCGGTATCGTACCAACGACTAACCCAACTTCTACAGCGATCTTCAAATCTCTAATCTCTTTGAAGACTCGTAACGGTATCATCTTCTCACCACACCCACGTGCGAAAAACTCAACTAACGATGCAGCTAAACTCGTTCTAGATGCAGCAGTAGCAGCAGGCGCACCAAAAGACATCATCGGTTGGATCGACCAGCCTTCTGTTGAGCTTTCAAACGCTCTAATGAAACACGATGACATCGCGCTTATCCTTGCAACTGGTGGTCCTGGCATGGTTAAAGCCGCTTACTCTTCTGGTAAGCCAGCAATCGGTGTAGGTGCAGGTAACGTTCCGGTTGTTATCGATGAAACTGCTGACATCAAACGTGCAGTGGCTTCTATCCTTATGTCTAAGACTTTCGACAACGGCGTAGTATGTGCTTCTGAGCAGGCTGCAATTGTAGTTGACGAAGTTTACGACGAAGTAAAAGAGCGTTTTGCTTCTCACAAAGCTTACGTACTAAGCAAAGCAGAAGCAGAAAAAGTTCGTAAAGTTCTTCTTATCGATGGCGCGCTAAACGCGAAAATCGTAGGTCAGCCAGCACATGCAATCGCTGAAATGGCGGGTGTTAAGGTTCCTGCAGATACTAAAGTACTTGTTGGTGAAGGTCTGGGTAAAGTTTCTTACGATGACGCATTTGCTCACGAGAAACTATCTCCAACACTAGGTCTATTCCGTGCTGACAACTTCGAAGACGCGGTTGCTCAAGCGGTAACTATGGTTGAGATCGGTGGTATCGGCCACACATCTGGTCTTTACACTAACCAAGATACTAACGCTGACCGTATCCGTTACTTCGGTGACAAGATGAAGACAGCTCGTATCCTAATCAACATCCCGACTACTCACGGTGGTATCGGTGACTTGTACAACTTCAACGTTGCGCCATCTCTAACGCTAGGTTGTGGTTCTTGGGGTGGTAACTCTATCTCTGAGAACGTAGGTCCTAAACACCTAATCAACAAGAAAACTGTAGCGAAGCGAGCTGAAAACATGTTGTGGCATAAACTACCTAAGTCAATCTACTTCCGTCGTGGTAGCCTTCCAATCGCGCTGGGCGACCTAGAAGGTAAGAAACGTGCATTCCTAGTAACTGACCGTTTCCTATTCAACAACGGTTATGCAGATGATGTAGTAAGCCTACTTAAAGCTCAAGGCATGGAAGTTCAAACATTCTTCGATGTTGAAGCTGACCCAACACTATCTGTAGTAGAAAAAGGTGCAGCTCAAATGGCTAGCTACCAACCTGACGTTATCCTAGCGCTAGGCGGTGGTTCACCAATGGATGCTGCGAAAATCATGTGGGTAATGTACGAGCACCCAGAAACTCACTTTGAAGAACTCGCAATGCGCTTTATGGACATCCGTAAACGTATCTACAAGTTCCCTAAAATGGGTAAAAAAGCTGAGCTTGTATGTATCACTACAACTTCAGGTACTGGTTCAGAAGTTACTCCATTCGCGGTTGTTACTGACGACAAGACTGGTGCTAAATACCCACTAGCTGACTACGAAATCACGCCAAACATGGCAATCGTTGATGCGAACCTAGTAATGAACATGCCTAAGTCTCTAACAGCATTTGGTGGTTACGATGCAGTAACTCACGCTCTAGAAGCTTACGTTTCTGTTCTTGCTAACGAATACTCAGATGGCCAAGCTCTTCAAGCACTTAAGATGCTAAAAGAGTACCTACCATCAAGCTATGCGAACGGTGCAAATGACCCAATCGCTCGTGAGAAAGTACACAACGCAGCTACTATCGCTGGTGTTGCATTTGCGAACGCATTCCTAGGTGTTTGTCACTCAATGGCTCACAAACTGGGTGCTGAGTTCCACTTGCCACACGGCCTAGCTAACGCACTACTTATCTCTAACGTGGTACGTTACAACGCGAACGACAATCCAACTAAACAAACTGCGTTCTCTCAATACGACCGTCCACAAGCACGTCGTCGTTACGCTGAAGTTGCTGACCACCTAGGCCTAAGCCAAGAAGGTGACCGCACTGCTCAGAAGATTGAACGTCTACTAGCATGGTTGGATGAGCTAAAAGTTAACCTAGACATCCCAATGTCTATCCAAGCGGCTGGTGTTGCTGAGTCTGATTTCATTGCGAAACTGGATGAGCTAGCAGTAGAAGCGTTCGATGACCAATGTACTGGTGCGAACCCACGTTACCCTCTAATCAGCGAACTTAAAGATGTGTTGATGGCTTCTTACTACGGTAAAGCATTTGTTGAAGGCGAAACTTTCGAAGGTACAACTGTTATCAAGAAGAAAGCAGACCAAGAAGCAGCAAAAGCAGCACCTAAAGCAAAGAAAGAAAAAGCTGACGCGTAATTAAAAAATCGAGTGAGCAAGGTTTTCGCTAGCACGGAACCTTAATCGGGAAAAGGTTAAAGCCCCAGTCAAATGACTGGGGCTTTTTTTATTTTGGTGCAGGAGTTACATCTGGCTCGGGAAAACAGAGTTGCTGTGTATGCTTACACTTCGGTCGCAACTACTCGGCCACTGAAGTATTCATTCGCGACGATGTATGCTGTGTTGCGGACTAGTTCGTCTTGGATCTCAGCCCAGTGCCTCTCGTTGAGCTCTTCTTTTGTATGATTTACCGAGGGAATAACGCCGCCCACTCGAATGTTGAATGGTGTGAGTTCTTTTGCCCAGCTGTGAGTAAAACCGGACACCAACGCCGCCATGCTTTCAACTCCCGTAAAGTCTTCATGGTTGTCATGAGAAATGACATTAACAATGACGCCTTTCTTGTTTCTGGCTCGAAAGCGCTCTGCTCCTACTTGGCCGTAGGTATAAAGGAAGCGTGCCGCAGACGACAAGTGATCAATGTAAGTACTCATTGGTTCTGGCGCCATTAAGCCAGGCATAGGGGAGCTGGTCCAGCAATTAACAATCACATCTGGTGTCGCACGTAGCTGTGATTCTATCTGGTCAAACAATAAGTTAATGGACGTTGTGTTATCACTACACACATTCATCGCATACACTTTGTCAGTGAAAGCGCTGATTTGCTCATAGCTCGCTCTCAAAGCGCTAGAATTTTGGTCACAAAGAATCAACGTTGCTCCAAGGTGAGCAAAGTGATTTGCACAGGTTCTTCCTATAACCGAACCTGCAGACGTGACGAGAATAATTGATTCTTTGATATCCATAGCACCTTCACTGTATCCATATGTGAAAAACAATACACCAGTGGTTTGTGCTAATAGCATGGTTGAAATTCGTTGGGTTCAGTGTGAAAGGCTTCAAACTAACGCTTTCGAGTGAGGACTATTGTGCGGTAATTTGTAAGATGTCACATTTCTGACGTGTAGGTATTGCAAGCTATTGGATAAAAAGCGGATCTCTATGCTTTAGCTTGAATTTGATGCTGACGTTGAGCCGTCACTAGCTGATTATATAGCCCAGCATCTGGGATCAGTTGTTTGTTGCGTTCGCCCAATCTGCGTCGCTCATGACCAGATAGGTTGTGATAAACCTCCTCTGGTAGGTTGAATGTGTCTTCAGGCAGGTAAGTCAGCGCATCTGGTTTTAGGTAATGGCTCAGCTTTGCGGAAGGCAATCCTGCATCGTGAAACTGTTTCGCTTGTTCAGCTGCGAGTTCATAGCTGCTGCTATCAGAGCGAAGAGCTTGAGGTTGCGATAAACCCAATTGTTGGCGAAGAATACTGTCACTGGTGATGACTTCCTGGACCTCTTCAACTGGGACCACATCGCGAACATCATTAGAGAACATAGACAGAATCAGCGAGAAATCCGCACGACGACCTTCGTGTACGGCATGGTTAATACCATTACCGAACTGAAGTTCGTTGATAATTGCAGCTTTGTCTAACGTATGAATTTGCATGATGTTCCTCGCTCGATGCTCTTTTAACGGCGTGGATAAGAAGAACTTTAGTAAAAGAGGGAATTATTTAAAGGTGCTAGGGAAGGCGAAACAAAAAAGCCCGCTAAATAGCGAGCTTTTGAATAAGACTAAATTGAACTTAGGGGGAAGTATATTACTTCGCTAGGTTCTCAGCTACGAAGTCCCAGTTTACTAGAGCCCAGAAGCCGTTCATGTAATCAGGACGTACGTTGCGGTAATCGATGTAGTACGCGTGTTCCCATAGGTCAACAGTTAGAAGTGGTGTTGTACCTTCTTCTGTTAGAGGAGTAGCAGCGTTAGAAGTGTTAACGATCTCTAGAGAGCCATCAGCTTTCTTAACAAGCCAAGTCCATGAAGAACCGAAGTTGTTGATTGCTGAATCAGTAAACTTCGCTTTGAATTCTTCAAAAGAACCGAATGCTGCGTTGATTGCGTCTGCAACTGCGCCAGTTGGCTCGCCGCCCGCATTTGGAGCAAGACAGTGCCAGTAGAACGTGTGGTTCCAGATTTGCGCTGCGTTGTTGAATACGCCACCAGTAGAAGTCTTGATGATCTCTTCTAGAGTTTTGCCTTCGAACTCAGTACCAGGGATAAGACCGTTAAGCTTAACAACGTAAGTGTTGTGGTGCTTACCGTGGTGGTAGTCTAGAGTCTCTGCTGAGATGTGTGGTTCTAGTGCGTCTTTCGCGTAAGGAAGAGCTGGTAGTTCAAATGCCATTACTCGATTCTCCATTGATTTGAAAGGATGACCTTTCGATTGCTTCCAGTGTTTTTTTATAGCTATGTCGCCTTTAAGGCTGACTTGCTAAGTATTTTAGCAAGTTTTTACTTTATTAAAACCCCGATATGAAAATATTTTAAGAGGTTAGCAGTGGTGAAGTGCTGCATTGCTCGCCAATGAGCAATCTAAAATTAAGCCTTATTAATTATATGGTTTTTATTCTGTCGTTATTGAGTAGAATGTGGCAAATAAATAAAGTTCAAACCCATGAATGAGGAAGCGATGGAAACTATCGACAAAATCAAACAGCAGATCTCTGAAAACTCAATCCTGCTGTACATGAAAGGATCACCGAAACTACCTAGCTGTGGTTTCTCTTCTCAAGCGTCACAGGCACTAATGGCATGTGGTGAGAAGTTCGCTTACGTAGACATTCTGCAAAACCCAGATATCCGTGCTGAGTTACCAAAGTACGCGCAATGGCCAACTTTCCCTCAACTATGGGTTGAAGGTGAGCTTATCGGCGGTTGTGACATTATTCTAGAAATGTTCCAAAAAGGTGAACTGCAGCCTCTAATCAAAGAAGCAGCAGCGCGCGCTGAAGATCAAGCTGAGTAATTCGTAAATACTCACATTTAGCGATAGAATACGAAGGAGCCGTACTGGCTCCTTTTTCTTTTTAGGTTAGTGGAATGAACATAAAGCTTTACTACGTGCATGACCCAATGTGCAGTTGGTGTTGGGGTTACAAACCAACGCTGGATAAACTAAAACAGCAACTGCCAGGTGTGATTCAGTTTGAGTATGTGGTTGGTGGTCTTGCGCCAGATACTAATTTACCGATGCCGCCCGAGATGCAACAAAAACTCGAAGGTATTTGGAAGCAGATTGAGCGCCAGTTAGGCACTAAGTTTAACTACGATTTCTGGAAGCTTTGTACGCCAGTTAGAAGCACTTACCAATCTTGTCGTGCGGTTATTGCAGCGGGCTTTCAAGATTCTTATGAGCAGATGCTAGAAGCGATTCAGCATGCGTATTACTTACGTGCGATGCCTCCTCATGAAGAAGCCACTCACTTGCAACTAGCGAGAGAAATTGGCTTGAACGTTCAGCAATTCAAGAATGACATGGATGGCTCTTTCTTAGAAGGTGTATTCGAAGATCAATTGAGCCTTGCAAAGAGCCTAGGAGTGAGCTCTTACCCTAGCTTGGTTCTTAAAATTAACGACGCTTATTTTCCGATTGCCATCGATTACCTGTCGACAGAACCAACCTTGAAGCTGATTCGTGAGCGTATTATTGACAATATGCCAGCGCAATAACCACAGTTATGAATAACAAAAAGCCGCTCATTGAGCGGCTTTTTCGTAACTAATGTATATCCATCCAAACAATAGTATTAAAGCACCATTGCTGCAATCCAACCAAAGATGATTAGAGGGATATTGTAATGGATAAAGGTTGGAACGACTGTTTCCCAAATGTGCTCATGTTGACCGTCGGCATTTAGACCAGATGTAGGGCCTAATGTAGAGTCAGAAGCTGGAGAGCCTGCATCACCTAACGCAGCTGCAGTACCTACCAGTGCAATCGTTGCCATCGGCGAGAAACCGAATGCTAGCGCAAGAGGCACATAGATAGTTGCAAGGATTGGAATCGTAGAGAACGATGAACCAATGCCCATTGTTACTAATAGACCAACGATCAGCATCAGTAGTGCAGCTAGAGGCTTATTGTCACCGATGCTGGTTGATAGCGATTGTACTAGTGTTTCAACACCGCCAGTTTGCTTCATTACTGCTGCAAAACCTGCCGCTGCGATCATGATGAAGCCAATCATTGCCATCATGTGTACACCTTTAGTGAACACGTCGTGCGTCTCTTTCCATGCAATAACGCCGCCGAAAGTGAACACCATAAAGCCAGCTAGAGCACCGATAATCATTGAACCCGTGTAAAGCTGAACACCCAATGCAGCGACAATACCAAGTGCCGCAACCAAGATGTGCTTTTTATTGATGACATGATCGGTTTCGTCAACGACAGTCAACTCAGTTTCTTTGTAGACACGCGGTTTACGATAGCTAACAAAGATAGCCAGTAATAGACCAAACAGCATACCTGCACCAGGCAGTAACATGGCGGTTGGGACTTGGCTTGCAACCACATTCTCCAAACCGTTGTCATGTAGGTTCTTTAACAGAATGTTGTTTAAGAAAATACCGCCGAAACCAACAGGCAAGATCATGTAAGGTGTGATCAAACCGAAGGTAAGAACACACGCGACCAAACGTCGATCGAGCTTAAGTTTCGCAAATACGCCCAAAAGAGGTGGAATCAAAATTGGAATAAAGGCGATATGGACCGGAATTACGTTCTGAGACGACATCGTAACAAGCACTAATGCCACCAACACGGCGTACTTTAAGCCAGTAGTGGAGGCGGAGTTTTCTTTGCCATTTAAGCGCTTGATAACACTTTTGGCCAGTAGATCCGTGATGCCTGATTTCGAGATGGCAACAGCGAAAGTACCTAACATGGCGTAGCTTAGCGCGATAGTTGCACCGCCACCTAGACCACTTTCAAATGCGGCAACCGTATCCCCAAGGCTCATGCCTGCGACTAGGCCGCCTACGATGGCACTAAACGTGAGGGCAACCACCACGTTTACGCGCATCAATGCTAACACGAGCATGACGCACACTGATATAACGACAGGATTCATACTTTTCCTAATATGTTGTGTTTACTTATTATTCTTCGTCGACAAGCGGCCAACCGCCGAGGGCCTTCCATTTGTTGACAATACCGCAGAATAATTCTGCTGTTTTTTGTGTATCGTAAAGCGCAGAGTGTGCTTCACGGTTATCAAATTCCATCCCGGCTGTTTTGCAAGCTTTAGCGAGAACTGTTTGGCCATAAGCAAGGCCACTTAATGTAGCCGTATCAAAAGTAGCAAAGGGATGAAAAGGGACTCTTTTTAGTTTACAGCGTTCATTTGCTGCATTTACAAAACCCAAGTCGAATGCTGCGTTATGAGCAACCATAATTGCACGTGAGCAATCTGCGGCTTTTTGTTCTTTGCGAATAAGCTTATAAATTTCCTTTAGCGCCTCTTGCTCAGAAACAGCACCACGAAGAGGGCTGAAAGGGTCACGAATACCATTGAATTCAAGCGCTTCTTTTTCTAAGTTAGCGCCTTCAAATGGTTCCACATGAAAATGAATGGTGGAGGCCGGATGCAACACGCCATGTTCGTCCATTTTCAACGTAACGGCACAGATTTCTAAAAGTGCATCAGTTTGAGCATTGAAACCAGCGGTCTCAACGTCTACTACCACAGGGAAATAACCACGAAAGCGTTTTTTCAAGGTTAGAGCTTCATTTTCTAGTGTCATGTTGGCTTATTTTTGTGTGACGAAGGCTGCATTATTGCAGATTATACCGATGAGAAAAACCGCAATTTAAGAGAAAACCGGAATTCTATTTTGCATCCAATCAATAAGTTTGTATTGCATATTATGTAGACGTTTATTCGCCATACTTTGCATCATGTAAACCGATAAAACATGAGGAAGTAAAACGCTAAGTGGCGGTTAAGGTGATTGGAACACGGTGGCTCACATTAATGGCAGTGTGACATATAACCCTATATTGGCGAGATTTTTGCATGCCGGTTGAAGTGGTTTTATTGATGCAAATTGACGGCAACAGACTGCCGTTTAAGAGACAGTATTAGATGAAGAAATGGCTGATTACCAGTGGTGTTGTATTTTCGTTGTTTAGCACAAGCAGCTTCGCTTTGATGGGCAAACGTTATGCTGCAACTCCACAGCAATCTCAATGGGAAATGGTGGTCAATACACCATTAGAATGTCAGCTTGTACACCCCATTCCAAGCTTTGGAGATGCGGTATTTTCATCTCGTGCGAACAAAAAAATCAATTTAGACTTTGAGTTAAAAATGCGTCGCCCGATGGGAGAAACACGTAACGTCAGTCTCATTTCTATGCCGCCACCTTGGCGACCAGGTGAACACGCCGATCGAATTACAAACCTAAAGTTTTTTAAACAGTTTGATGGTTATGTCGGAGGGCAAACAGCATGGGGCATTTTGTCTGAGCTGGAAAAAGGCCGTTATCCGACTTTTAGTTACCAAGATTGGCAGAGCCGAGATCAGAGAATTGAAGTCGCATTGTCATCAGTACTATTTCAAAACAAGTACAACGCGTTTAGCGACTGTATTTCCAACTTATTGAAATACAGTTTTGAGGACATTGCTTTTACGATTTTGCACTACGAAAGACAAGGTGATCAGTTAACCAAGGCCTCTAAAAAGCGTTTATCACAAATTGCAGATTATATCCGACATAATCAAGATATCGATCTCGTGCTGGTGGCGACTTACACAGATTCAACCGATGGTAAAAGTGCGAGTCAAAGTTTATCAGAGCGACGTGCAGAGTCACTTCGTGACTATTTTCAGTCTCTAGGGCTACCGGAAGATCGAATTCAAGTGCAAGGGTACGGCAAGCGTCGTCCTATTGCAGATAACGGTTCGCCAATAGGAAAAGACAAAAACCGCCGAGTCGTGATATCTCTAGGGCGAACCCAAGTGTGATGCATATAAAAACGCCGAAGCTGAAAGCTTCGGCATTTTTGATTTACTGACGTTGTTAATAATATTTTAGTGGTATTTTGCCAAGCACGTTTCGGTGATTCCTGCTGTATAATTTGAATGTTAGTTTAAGCGGAATTTGGCAATGACTTCGCAATTGGTGGCGGTATCGATTTTTTCAACCTGTTTGGCAATAGCCGGATTAGGGTGACGCTTCATAAAGTCTATCAACGCCTTAGTACAGCATCCTATCGAGTCGATAAAGCTTGCACACTCTTTATTTGGGCATTGTGGGATAAGTGTTAAGACCTTCTCAGAGGCCAGTTGAAGGTATTTGAGTTCATAGTCAGTATCTCCAGCCCAACGCCAGAACTGAGCTAAGTTATGACAAGAAATCACAGAAATTAATAATCGCTCGTCCGCCTCAATTTCCACACATTCGCTGATATCTTCACTCAGGCTTAGGGCTTGCTGGTAATGAAGAATGCTGCGAACAGGGTCATCTAGTTGAAGTGCCGTATCGGCTAGAAGTGTGTGTTTTTCCCATTCACTGATCATTATCGTAATCCCGCATATCGAAGTTGCGGATAAATCTAAACGATAACTATTATCAAGTAAAGGGTTTTGTTTATAAAAGGACAGGCAGATCGCAGACCTGCCTGTAATCGGAGTTCAACTTGCAGTACAAGTGATTATTAGAAGTGCCGCTTAGCCTTCAAGACCTGATGAAGCTTGCTTGTTTTGAATAAGCTCAATCATATAACCATCTGGGTCTTTTACGAATGCAATGTGCGTGCTTCCGCCTTTTACTGGACCTGGCTCACGCGTCACATTACCGCCCGCCGCTTTGATAGCGTCGCAAGTTGTGTAGATATCATCAACACCAATGGCGATATGACCAAAAGCAGTACCTAGGTCATACTCAGTTTTACCCCAGTTGTAAGTCAGTTCGATCACTGCACCTTGGGATTCGTCACCATAACCAAGAAACGCTAGCGTGTATTCGTACTCTTTATTTTCGTTAGTACGAAGCAGCTGCATGCCCATAACTTCAGTGTAAAACTTGATGGATTTGTCTAGATCACCTACGCGAAGCATAGTGTGGAGAATTCGACCGTTTGACATTTTTTGCTCCTAGCTTTGATTTACAAATAGCATTAGCTATCTGGGTATACTTTCTCTTTATATTCGCACAAATCTTCGATAATACAGCTACCGCAGCGAGGCTTTCTTGCTACGCACGTATAACGACCATGAAGAATGAGCCAGTGGTGCACATCGAGTTTGAACTCTTTTGGCACAACTTTTAATAGCTTCTGCTCGACATCATCAACCGTTTTTCCCATCGCAAATTTAGTGCGATTCGACACGCGATAAATGTGCGTATCGACGGCAATAGTTGGCCAACCAAAAGCGGTGTTGAGCACGACGTTTGCGGTCTTGCGACCTACGCCTGGCAGCGCTTCTAACGCTGCACGATCTTCAGGAACTTCACCATTGTGTTTTTCCAACAAGATCTTACAAGTCTTGATTGTGTTTTCTGCCTTTGAGTTAAACAAACCGATGGTCTTTATGTGTTCTTTTAAGCCATCGACTCCCAAATCAAGAATGCTTTGAGGTGTATTCGCTACAGGGAAAAGCTTGTCGGTGGCTTTATTGACGCTTACATCGGTTGCTTGAGCTGATAGTAATACAGCGATTAGCAGCTCAAAAGGGGAGCTCCAGTTAAGCTCAGTTTGAGGATTCGGATTGTTTTCTCGTAATCGCTCAAGAATTTCGATTCTTTTTATTTTGTTCATTGCTGACTTCCAATACCGTCTCTGCGGTTTATGAAAAAGGCTCCTATGACAGAGCCTTATCTTGTTATGCGTTAGTGACGCGAGCACGTTCTATGGTTGGTTTTTCTTCTTTTGGTTGACGTGCCTGAATTGAATTATCTATGACATTTTTGAGCGCTATCAACAGCCCAACACCGATAAATGCACCAGGTGGGAGAAGCGCTAACAGGAAGCTATTGTCAAATTGGAAAACTTGGATCCGTAGAGCTGAAGCCCAGTCTCCTAGGAGAAGGTCTGCTCCGTCGAATAGTGTGCCATTACCAATTAATTCGCGCATGGCACCTAAAACAACCAAGACGCTCGTCATACCAAGGCCCATCCACAAACCATCTAGCGCAGCGGGTGCAACATCATTTTTTGACGCGTAAGCTTCTGCTCGGCCAATAATAATGCAGTTCGTTACAATCAGAGGAATAAAGATACCAAGAGATAGGTATAAACCATACGCATAGGCATTCATCAATAACTGAACACAGGTAACGAGAGAGGCAATGATCATCACGAACACAGGAATGCGGATCTCTTTTGGTACGTAATTACGAATAAGAGAAACCGTGACGTTGGAGCCGACCAGCACTAATAAGGTTGCAATACCAAGACCTAAGGCATTGGTTATCGTGGAAGAAACCGCTAGTAGTGGACACAGACCCAGCAGCTGTACGAGAGCAGGGTTATTGCTCCACATACCGTTTTTCATCAGCAATTTATTTTCACTCATTACTGCTCTCCTTCACAGCCCAAAGGCTGGCTAAGAATGTCTTCACGAGATTGGTTTACGTAGTTAACGGTATTTCGCACCACTTTTACGACGGCTCTAGGCGTGATCGTTGCACCAGTAAATTGATCGAAATCACCACCATCTTTACGAACTTTCCATGAGTTCCAGTTACTTTCCGTGACTTGTTTGCCCGTAAAGCTCAGGATCCAGTCGGTGACACGAAGATCGATTTTATCGCCCAGACCAGGGGTTTCTTGGTGGTTTAGGACGCGTGTCCCCAAAATATTGCCCTGATTATCAATCCCAGTAATCACTTTTATCTCACCATTGTAGCCATCTGGCGCGATAGATTCTATTGCGATTGCTGTTGGTTCACCATTCTTCGTGGCGAGGTAGGCTGGCATCGCACGTAATGTCCCCAGATCTGGAGACGTGACCATTGTACAAGCTTGCGTGAGTGCGTTGTCATGCATGTTTTCTGGAATGACTTGATTCAAAACAGAAAGTAATTGTTTTTGCTCTTGTACCTTAATTTGGTCTTTTGTTAGGTACTGAGTAAGGGCGACTAATCCGGTTGTTGCACAGGCAAATATCGCGAGTGTCAGACCATTTTTTCTAATAGCGGTTAACATGTTTACCTCAGTGACCGTAAGTTCTAGGTTTGGTGTAGTAATCGATCAGTGGCACACACATATTTGCAAGCAACACTGCAAATGCAACACCATCTGGGAAACCGCCCCAACTGCGAATGATAAAGACCAAAGCACCAATAAGCGCACCGAAGATTAAACGTCCTTTGACGGTGGTAGACGCCGAAACGGGATCGGTTGCAATAAAGAATGCGCCAAGCATGGTTGCACCAGATAACAAGTGTAAAATTGGCGACGCAGTTTCCCCTGGCGTCAGCAACGTGAACACTAGGCTAAACAGAGTCAGACTCGCAAGGAAACCTGCTGGAATATACCATTGGATGATACGCTTTTTGATCATGACTATGCCGCCAAGAAGGTAAGCAAGGTTTACCCATTGCCAACCAATACCACCTAAGCCATCAAATATCGGCTGCGACATTACTTCGCTTGGAGTGGCACCTGTAAGAATGCCAGTCTTAAATGCATCAAGTGGTGTCGCCATTGTCACACCGTCAACACCTGAGCGAACTTGCTGAAGTGATAAGCCGTCGTAATCATAGCCCGTAAAAATTAAAGAGAGTGTATCTGCAAAATTTACATGATCAGGTATGAGTGATGTCGGTGCACTCCAACTCGTCATTTGTACTGGGAAAGAGATCAACAAGACCACATAAGCGACCATTGCAGGGTTGAATAAGTTTTGTCCAAGGCCACCATAGAGGTGTTTAGCGATTACTATCGCAAAAATAAGCCCGATCACCATAATCCACCACGGAGACCATGGTGGTATAGCAACGGCTAACAACCAAGCGGTAACTATTGCACTGTTATCACGTAGCGCTCTCATTGGTGAGCGTTTACGACAGATCATGACTAAGGCTTCAAGGGATACAGCGACTGCAATGGCAAAAATCAGCTGAATCAGCGTACCCCAGCCAAAGAAGTAGGTTTGAGCTACTAAACCTGGAAGTGCGCAAAGTGCCACCCATTTCATTAAGTCTGGCGTATTACGACGACTGTGGGTATGCGGTGAACTGGCAATAAAAAACGACACTACTCGTTCTCCTCAGTATTATTTTTATTAGCTTCTTGTTGCGCTTTGCGTGCCTTCGCGCGCGCAATTGCTGCGGCAACCGCGGCTTTCTTCGGATCCACTTCTGGTTCTTCGGAGGTTGCTTCTTCAACAGGCTCTGTTTGCGTTTCTTGCTTCGCTTTGCGCGCTTTGGCTCGAGCGATGGCAGCAGCCACGGCGGCTTTTTTCGGATCGTCGGTTTGCTCGGCAGGTGCTTCAGCTTCTTCCGCTTCAGTTGAGTCTGCTTGTTTCGCTTTACGAGCCTTCGCGCGCGCAATTGCTGCGGCAACCGCGGCTTTCTTCGGATCCACTTCTGGTTCTTCGGAAGTTGCTTCTTCAACAGGCTCTGTTTGCGTTTCTTGCTTCGCTTTACGCGCTTTGGCACGTGCAATGGCAGCTGCCACGGCGGCTTTTTTCGGATCTTCGGTTTGCTCGGCAGGTGCTTCAGCTTCTTCCGCTTCAGCTGAGTCTGCTTGCTTCGCTTTTCGCGCTTTAGCTCGAGCAATTGCAGCGGCAACTGCGGCTTTTTTCGGATCGTCGGTTTGCTCGGCAGGTGCGTCAGCTTCTTCCGCTTCGGTTGAGTCTGCTTGCTTCGCTTTGCGCGCTTTGGCTCGAGCAATTGCAGCGGCAACTGCGGCTTTTTTCGGATCGTCGGTTTGCTCGGCAGGTGCGTCAGCTTCTTCCGCTTCAGTTGAGTCTGCTTGCTTCGCTTTTCGTGCTTTGGCACGTGCAATCGCAGCAGCCACGGCGGCTTTTTTCGGATCGTCGGTTTGCTCAGTAGGTGCTTCAGCTTCTTCCGCTTCAGTTGAGTCTGCTTGCTTCGCTTTACGTGCTTTGGCACGTGCAATGGCAGCAGCAACCGCGGCTTTCTTCGGATCGCTGTCTTGCTGTGCAGACGTTTCCGATTCTACAGATTCAGTTGAATCTTCTTGTTGTGCTTTTTTCGCTTTAGCTCGGGCGATGGCGGCCGCAACTGCCGATTTTTTATCATCAGCGTTATTGTCTGGCGTTTCGCCTTGTTCTTTTTGCGCTTTACGTTCGCGAGCAAGACGTTTGCGTTCTTCGCGCAGTTTTGCCATTTCTGAGTTATCAGGTTCACTAGAGCCTGCTTTAGCTGCTGCAGCTTGTTTCGCCTTCGCTTTGGCAATGGCTGCCGCTACGGCGGGTTTTACTGCTGGCTCTGCTTTTTCTGTGGTTTCTGTCTTTTGAGCTTTCACTCGTGCGATTGCTGCTGCTATCGCATCATCGCCGCCAGAAGACTTCATCTCTTTACGGCGCTGATCGGCAGCTTTCTTGAAGCGATTTTCACGTTCTGCTTTTTCGCGTTCCATACGCGCTTTTTTCTCTTCAAAACGCACTTTTGCTCGCTCTGCAGCTTCCGCTTCTTGTGTTCTAGTTCTAATTTCTGCTTTCGCTTGGCGGTAGTACTGTACGAGCGGAATTTCACTTGGACATACAAACGCACAAGCGCCGCACTCGATACAATCCTTTAAGTTTAATTCATCGAGTTTGTCATATTCTTCAGCTTTCGCATGCCATTGCAGTTGTTGAGGCAGCAGCGAAGCAGGGCACGCTTCGGCACATTGGCTACAGCGAATACATTCCATCTCATACTGGTGCGGAGAGATCTCACGACGAGTCGGAGCAAGGATACAGTTTGCTGTCTTGGTAATCGGCACTTGGGAGTGAGGAAGGGTAAAGCCCATCATTGGCCCACCCATAATTAAACGCTGTAACTTCTTATCTGCTTTATAGCCAAACTCATCCAACAGTGCTTGTACTGGTGTCCCTAACAATGCCCAAACGTTGCGTGGTTGTTTGAAGGTTTTACCAGTGAGAGTCACGATGCGCTTTATCATCGGCTCACCGTCGATGACTGCGCGTTTTATAGCGTAAAGAGAACCAACATTCTGAACCAAAATACCAATATCGGCTGGAATCGCGCCACTTGGTACTTCTTTATTGGTTAAAATTTTGATCAGCTGTTTTTCACCGCCAGAAGGGTATTTAGTTGGGATAACGCGAATAACGATATCTTTGTTTATAGCCGCAGCTTCTAGCGCTTTGATTGCTTCTGGCTTGTTGTCTTCAATGCCAATAATCGTGAGCTTTGGTGTCAGGATATGTTCGACAATTTCGATACCTTGAATAAGCTCTTCGGCATGTTCTTGCATGAGCTTGTCATCAGACGTGATGTATGGCTCGCACTCTGCTGCATTAACGATAAGAATCTCGGTACGAGCAAAACCTGATTGGATTTTTTTTGCAGTAGGGAAGCCTGCGCCACCCATACCAGAAATACCAGCGAGACGAATAATATCAATCAGTGCGTCAGGGGTTTCTTGTTGGTAATCTGCGACGGGGTTTCTTTCACACCATGCATCTTTCCCATCAGGCGTGATGACTGCGCACAACTCACTTAACCCAGAAGGGTGCGCGACAGTTCGTGGCTCAATCGCGGTGAGCGTACCTGATGTTGGAGCATGCACTGGAACCGTAAAGCCGGTCTCCGATTGCGTTAATGGCTGACCTTTTAATACGTAGTCACCTTCGGCAACCAGTAGGTTACCCGCTTTACCAATGTGCTGTTTTAGCGGCAATACAATTTCTGACGGGATAGCCGCATGAGCGAGTTCAGTTTTGTTGGACTGCTTTTTATTTTCTGCCGGATGCACACCACCTGGGAAATCCCAAAGCGCGCCTGTACGAATTTGTTCAATCAAAGACAACATGTGAAACCTTACTTAATTGAATCTTTCACGTTCGCTGCATTGTCGGCAGCATCCGTAATGTTAAGTACCGGAATGGAGTGAAGTTGCCACTTCCAGCTTTCTGTGGTCGTTGCCACAGGAATCATTTCAATACAATCAGTCGGACATGGGGCAACACACAAGTCACAGCCCGTACATTCGTCTTTGATTACGGTATGGACCGCCTTTGTTCCGCCTACAATTGCATCCACCGGACACGCCTGAATACACTTAGTGCAGCCAATACACATGTCTTCATGAATAAACGCAACGGTTGGAATTTTGCTGTCGAGATCGTGCGCAGATTCTTCTGGCTCAACACCCATTAAGTCGGCGAGCTTTTCGATTGTTGCCTGACCACCAGGTGGACATTTGTTGATGTGGTCGCCATTTGCAATTGCTTCAGCATAAGGGCGGCAACCAGGGTAGCCACATTGACCGCATTGAGTTTGCGGTAAAATGGCGTCGATTTGATCCACAATAGGGTCCGCTTCTACTTTAAAGCGAATAGAAGCAAAACCAAGTATCGCGCCGAAAATCGCAGCCAGAACCGCTAACGCGATAATCGCAATTAAAATCGTACTCATCGCTTACTTCACCAAACCTGTAAAGCCCATAAAGGCGAGTGACATTAAACCTGCTGTAATCATTGCTATTGATGCACCTTTAAAAGGTACAGGAACGTCGGCGGCGGCTATGCGTTCTCGCATGGATGCAAAAAGTATCAACACCAATGAGAAACCAACAGCGGCGCCGAAGCCGTAGATGATCGATTCAATAAAGTTATGGTTTTCATTAATGTTAAGAAGTGCCACGCCCAATACTGCGCAGTTTGTTGTGATCAGCGGTAAGAAAATGCCAAGCAAGCGATAAAGCGTCGGGCTGGTTTTGTGCACAACCATTTCGGTGAACTGCACCACAACGGCTATCACCAAAATAAAACTCATGGTTCGAAGGTACTCAATACCCAGTGGACGAAGGATATAGCTTTCCACTAAATACGCACACACTGACGCGAGCGTTAGCACAAAAGTTGTCGCTAAGCCCATACCTATTGCTGTTTCCAGTTTTTTGGACACGCCCATGAAAGGACATAGGCCCAAAAACTTCACCAGTACAAAGTTGTTCACCAGCACAGTGCCGACCAACAACAAAACATATTCGGTCATAGTTATTACGTTCTTAAAATCCGATCTTGATATTATCGTGTTTTGTGACACCAATAACAACCAGTGAACGATGTGGTTTTACATACACGATGGAAAAATAGTCGTCTATTTGATCTATTTTGATGAATCAATAAGAAATTGAATCGTTTGCTGAATGTATTGTTAGCGAGAGGATACTACCTATTAATTTTCATCTAATGTGTGATTTTAAAAAAAGCCCGCCTCTCCCAGGTAGAAAAGAGAGGCGGGCAATGCATATTTACAAGCTAATTATTTAAACTTTCTGAGTGCTTGATGGACTGTGTTTATATCTTATTCGTGAAGGTACGAGTGATGACGTCTTGCTGTTGCTCTGTCGTTAGAGAGTTAAAACGTACCGCATAACCAGACACTCGAATCGTCAACTGAGGGTATTTCTCTGGATGTTCAACCGCATCCAATAACATCTCTCGGTCTAGAACGTTGACGTTAAGGTGTTGACCACCTTCAATCGCAATGCCCTCGTTGCTTGCTTCGTGATGGAAGTAACCATCCATTAGCGCGGCTAGGTTTTTCTTCTGACTTAATTCATCTTTACCCAGTGCGTTAGGCACAATTGAGAAGGTGTAAGAAATACCATCTTTCGCGTAAGCAAACGGCAGTTTAGATACCGATGCCAAAGACGCAACCGCCCCTTTTTCATCACGACCGTGCATTGGGTTTGCACCCGGTCCAAAAGGCATACCTGCGCGACGGCCATCTGGTGTATTACCCGTTTTTTTACCGTAAACCACGTTAGATGTGATTGTTAAAATCGATTGAGTTGGCACTGCTTCGCGGTAGGTGTGCATCTTCTGAATTTTCTTCATGAAGCGCTCAACTAGATCACAAGCGATGTCATCAACACGGGCATCGTTGTTACCAAATTTTGGATAATCACCTTCGATTTTAAAATCAACGGCGATGCCATCTTCATCACGAACGGGTTTCACGGTTGCGTATTTAATTGCTGCTAAAGAGTCTGCAACAACAGACAGACCTGCAATACCACACGCCATCGTGCGGTGCACGTCGCGATCCATCAATGCCATCAGTGATGCTTCGTAGCTGTAACGGTCATGCGAATAATGGATGATGTTCAACGCTGTGACGTATTGCGTTGCTAGCCACTCCAACATATTGTCGAAACGAGGCATCAAAGCGTCAAAGTCGAGAATTTCATCTTGAACTTTGTCCACTACCGGACCCACTTGCGCTTTCGATTTTTCATCGATACCACCATTGATGGTGTAAAGCAGTGCTTTTGCAAGGTTGGCACGTGCACCAAAGAATTGCATGTGCTGACCAACAACCTGCGGGCTCACACAACAGGCAATCGCGTAGTCGTCATTGTCGAAATCAGGACGCATTAGATCGTCGTTTTCGTATTGAACCGAAGAGGTATCAATCGACACTTTTGCAGCATATTGTTTGAACGCTTCAGGCAATTGCTCTGACCAAAGAATCGTCATATTTGGTTCAGGAGCAGGGCCCATAGTATGTAGCGTATGTAAGTATCGGAATGTCGTTTTAGATACTAGTGTACGGCCATCAACACCCATACCTGCCATGGCTTCGGTTGCCCAGATTGGGTCGCCAGAAAACAATGAATCGTATTCTGGTGTGCGTAGGAAGCGAACCATGCGTAGCTTCATGATGAAGTGGTCAATCATTTCTTGCGCTTGTGATTCATCAATCAAATCGTTTGCGATATCGCGCTCTAGATAGACGTCTAGGAAAGTCGAAGTACGGCCCAGTGACATTGCTGCGCCGTTTTGCGATTTAACCGCCGCTAGGTAGCCAAAGTAGGTAAATTGGATCGCTTCTTGTGCTGTTTTTGCAGGTAGCGACATATCAATGCCGTATTTCAGACCCATTTGACGAATGTCTTCAAGTGCTTGAACTTGATCGGCTATTTCTTCGCGAAGACGAAGTGTTTTCTCAAGATCGTTGCCTTGTTCTAAGAACGTTTGTGTTGAATTGTATTGTTCTTTTTTGTCTGCTTTTAAGAAGTCGATACCGTATAGGGCGAGACGGCGATAGTCACCAATGATACGACCACGGCCATAAGCGTCAGGAAGGCCCGTGATGATGCCGGATTTACGACAGGCTAGAATTTCTTTGGTGTAAAGGTCGAAACACGCTTTGTTGTGAGTTTTACGGTATTCAGTGAAGATTTTTTCAACCGTTGGATCCAATTCGCGGCCATAAACTTCGCACGAGTTTTTTACCATGCGAATCCCGCCATTGGCGATGATTGCACGTTTTAGCGGTTGATCAGTTTGTAAGCCAACGATCTTTTCCAGATCTTTGTTGATGTAGCCTGCATCGTGGGAAGTGATTGTTGAGGGCAAGTCTGTGTCAAAATCAATAGGGGCGTGTGTGCGGCTTTCTTGTTTTATGCCTTCAAGCACTTGGTTCCATAATGCTGAAGTGGATTTGCTAACCTCGGCTAAGAAAGACTCGTCTCCCTCATAGGGTGTATAGTTTTTTTGGATGAAGTCACGAGTGTTGACAGAGTTTTGCCATTCACCAGCAGTAAATCCAGCCCATGCATCTAGCATGTCAGTTGTCGGAATAGTCATAAGTAAATCCCTAAGTTATTGATAATTAGAATGGAGGCGACGAGTAGGACGGAACCATTCTTAACCCTTTTAATCGTATGGATTTATTTGGTATGAGTAAAATGAATGCTTTTCATTTTTTCAATGATTAAATTGCATTAATAATAGATTCAATTGGTTATGATTGTTTTTTGCTAGAAAAGAGACAGAATTAAATGTGTGGTACTGTGAGAACACTATCTATGACAATGTTATGAGTTCTGTAATTTGAACTTATTTCGGTGTGATTTTATGACGCCTAGATTGGCTTAGATTTCATGGCGATTAAGATACAAAAAAAGCCGTGTCTTGCGACACGGCTTTTCTATAATCTGGCTCCTCCTGCTGGGCTCGAACCAGCGACCTGCGGATTAACAGTCCGTCGCTCTACCAACTGAGCTAAGGAGGAATTGCTTTGCTTGAAAGCGGGAAGAATCTTACCGAGCACTCAAACTACTGTCAACAGTAAAAAAATACATTTTTAGAAAAAAATATTGAGTTAAGGGCTTTACTTTTCTGTATGGCTTGCCAGTAAAGGCTCGAGGTTAGTTATCCACTAAATTTGTGGATAAGTATGTTGATGAGATCTGGGTAAAGAAAATTGATATGCAACTAAGTTTTTATTTAATGAATCTTTAGTCAGAGTTATGCGTAAAATAAGCAAATAAAACAGAGATTTATCGATGTTAATCAAAAGGTATTCAAAGTGGATAAAAATCAATCTTTTGGGGATAAGAAAGTTTTAAGCTAATTTTTGGGGAAAAGTTGTGGAAACTATAATGTGAAGAATGTGTGTAGCTCTTCAACTAGGGCGAAGTACTATATCAGAGTCACTTTTGTATGGCTATAGCATTCTAGACAAACAAGAAAATTTATTAACAATGATGGTTAAATTCTCGATAGACGTAGATTTCATTAGCTAAGGTGTATATATATACAGCCAAAGCGCAGTAAAATTGAGGAAGGGTATGAGTAAAGTCTATGAATTGGTCTCCGATTATCAGCCGTCGGGCGATCAACCAGGAGCGATCAATCAGTTGCTTGAGGGGCTCGATGCTGGGCTAGCACATCAAACCTTGTTGGGGGTCACAGGCTCAGGTAAAACCTTCACACTAGCGAATGTGATTGCTCAAGCCCAACGACCTGCAATATTACTTGCGCCAAACAAAACGCTTGCTGCTCAGTTATATGGTGAGATGAAGTCATTCTTTCCTAATAATGCGGTTGAGTATTTTGTTTCTTACTACGATTACTACCAACCTGAAGCATACGTTCCCACAACAGATACTTTCATTGAAAAGGACGCTTCGGTTAACGCCCACATTGAGCAAATGCGACTGTCTGCCACTAAAGCTTTATTGGAACGGAAAGACGCTATTATCGTTGCTTCGGTTTCAGCTATCTATGGTTTGGGTGATCCGGAATCCTACTTACAAATGATGCTTCATTTGCGACGTGGAGATGTGATTGATCAGCGTGATATGCTTCGTCGCCTAGCGGAGCTCCAATACTCGCGCAATGACGTTGCATTTGAGCGTGGCCAATTCCGTGTTCGAGGTGAAGTGATTGACATCTTCCCAGCCGAATCAGACCAAGACGCTGTGCGCGTTGAGATGTTTGACGATGAGGTGGATTGCATCAGTGTGTTCGACCCATTGACAGGCGTGGTCAAACAACGAGACTTGCCGCGCTATACCATCTATCCCAAGACGCACTATGTCACGCCAAGAGATCGCATTCTTGAAGCGATTGAAAATATTAAAGTCGAACTAGAAGTGCGCAAAAAGCAGCTTCTAGATAACAACAAGCTACTGGAAGAGCAGCGAATTAGCCAGCGCACTCAATTCGATATCGAAATGATGAATGAGTTGGGCTTTTGCTCCGGTATCGAAAACTATTCTCGTTATCTCAGTGGACGCTCGGAAGGTGAGCCGCCACCAACCCTGTTTGACTACTTACCTCATGATGGCTTGTTGATCATCGATGAATCTCACGTGACAGTACCGCAGATAGGTGCCATGTATAAAGGTGACCGTTCGCGTAAAGAAACGCTGGTGGAGTTTGGTTTCCGGTTACCTTCAGCTTTGGATAATCGTCCACTGAAGTTTGAGGAGTTTGAAGCACTAGCGCCACAAACGATTTTCGTCTCTGCTACGCCCGGAAATTACGAACTAGAAAAATCGGCGGGTGATGTGGCGGATCAAGTCGTTCGTCCAACAGGCTTGCTTGACCCTGAGTTGGAAGTTCGCCCAGTAGCGACCCAAGTCGACGACCTATTGTCTGAGATCCGTATTCGCGCTGCTAAAGATGAACGAGTTCTGGTTACAACACTGACCAAACGAATGGCTGAAGATCTCACCGAATACCTTCACGAACATGATGTTAAGGTACGTTATTTACACTCAGACATTGATACTGTTGAGCGTGTGGAAATTATCCGTGACCTTCGTCTTGGGGAATTTGACGTGCTGGTGGGAATAAACTTATTGAGAGAGGGCCTGGATATGCCAGAGGTCTCGTTAGTTGCAATTTTGGATGCGGATAAAGAGGGCTTCTTGCGGTCTGAACGCTCACTCATTCAGACCATTGGTCGTGCTGCACGAAACATCGAAGGTAAGGCGATTTTATACGCTGACCGAATCACCAACTCAATGAAAAAGGCGATGGATGAAACTAACCGTCGTCGCGAGAAGCAGGAAGCGTACAACAAAGAAATGGGTATTTCGCCACAAGCGCTCAAACGAAATATCAAAGACATCATGGAACTTGGCGATATCACTAAGTCTAAACGCCAGCGTAACACTAAACAGGTACCATTATCGAAAGTGGCGGAGCCTTCGCAAACTTACGAGGCACTGTCCCCTCAGCAGCTAGAAAAAGAAATCAGTCGACTGGAGGCGGCGATGTATCAGCATGCGCAAGATTTAGAATTTGAGTTAGCGGCACAAAAGCGTGACGAGATTGAAAAACTACGAGCGCAGTTCATCGCAAATAGTTGAACAAACTTACCGATTTAGCTATCCAAGCATTTTAGGCCGCTTGTAAAAAAAAAGAAGCCAATAGGCAGTCGGGTCTATTGGCTTGTTTTGTGAACATATCGTTCACTAACAACGTCAGTTGGCTAGGTGACCCGAGGGGTCATTATCGTTACAGCATGGTTTGTGCCACTTTTTAAATAATTGATATTATTTTTGAATTTTTTCCTTTGCCCATAATTTAGCTAATGTTATTTGCAAAATGCAAAGCGTAATGCGATTATTGTTTAAAACACAACAAAATAATAGCTAGGTTATGCAACAAAAACCCGAAGGCCCAAAGTCTCGTTACCTTTTAATGGTCGAGGACACCGCATCTGTTGCGGCTCTGTACCGCTCATACCTGACACCGCTTGGCATAGATATCAATATCGTCGGCACAGGTAGGGATGCCATTGAGAGCCTAAATCATCGAATTCCAGATCTTATTTTACTCGATCTCCGTCTGCCAGATATGACGGGGATGGACGTTTTACATGCCGTTAAAAAGAGTCATCCCGACGTACCTATAATCTTTATGACCGCTCACGGTTCTATCGATACCGCTGTCGAGGCCATGCGTCATGGCTCACAAGACTTTTTAATCAAACCGTGTGAAGCAGACCGTTTACGTGTCACGGTTAACAATGCCATTCGTAAAGCGACCAAGCTAAAAAATGAAGCCGATAATCCAGGTAATCAGAGCTATCAGGGGTTTATCGGCAGTAGCCAAACCATGCAGCAGGTTTACCGTACGATAGATTCAGCGGCGAGCAGTAAAGCGAGTATTTTTATCACAGGTGAAAGTGGTACTGGTAAAGAGGTATGTGCCGAGGCTATTCACGCAGCAAGTAAACGTGGTGACAAACCTTTTATTGCAATTAACTGTGCTGCAATTCCAAAAGATTTGATTGAGAGTGAACTGTTTGGTCACGTAAAAGGGGCCTTTACTGGCGCTGCGAATGATCGTCAAGGGGCAGCTGAGTTAGCGGATGGCGGCACACTTTTTCTAGATGAGCTTTGTGAGATGGACTTGGATTTACAAACCAAGTTGCTACGATTTATTCAAACGGGCACATTCCAAAAAGTGGGTTCCTCAAAAATGAAGAGCGTGGATGTGCGCTTTGTGTGTGCCACTAACCGTGATCCCTGGAAAGAGGTACAAGAAGGTCGATTCCGTGAAGATTTGTACTATCGTTTGTATGTCATTCCTTTGCATTTACCGCCTTTACGCGAACGAGGCGAAGATGTTATTGAAATTGCAGACTCACTGCTAGGTTACATGTCACACGAAGAAGGAAAAAGCTTCATACGTTTTGCGCCTGATGTCATCGAGCGATTCAACAGCTATGAGTGGCCGGGTAACGTTCGTCAGTTACAAAACGTGCTACGCAACATCGTTGTTCTAAACAACGGTAAAGAGATTACGTTGGACATGTTACCGCCACCGTTGAATCAACCGCTTGACCGTCCGTCGTCTGTGGCTAAATTAATTGAGCCGAAAGCGATGACCGCATCTGAGATTATGCCATTATGGATGACGGAAAAAATGGCAATCGAGCAAGCGATTGAAGCATGTGATGGCAATATTCCTCGAGCGGCGGGATATCTTGATGTCAGTCCGTCGACGATTTACCGCAAGTTACAGGCATGGAACGGCAAGGAAGAGCGGCAAAAAGTATGAGTGTAAATGTATTAAATCAGCAAAAAATAGATGAACTGTCGATGGAAATTGGCAGTGACAACGTACCTGTACTGTTCGATATCTTCCTAGGAGAAATGGATACCTATATCGAGAACTTATCCCAACTGCAGGGGGCAGAGCGATTAGCTTACTCAAAAGAAATCAGCCACGCGTTGAAAAGTAGTGCTGCGAGCTTTGGGGCAGATCGCCTTTGTGAACTGGCTATGTCCATAGACAAAAAAGCGAAAGCCGGTGAGTTGACTGCGGAGTCTGAGGAGTTAGAGGCTATGTTCGATCTTTTGCACGAAACTCGAGATGCTTATCGCTCTTGGCGACAGTAGCTATTTTTTCTATTAACCATTTTTTCTTAGTAAACATCTGTTTTTACTGGATGCCTGAACTAAAACCCTTCGATGACAGAAGGGTTTTCATTATCAATAAACACCTTAAAAGAGGGCGCTAGCCAGGTAACGTGCTCTTAAATAGAAAGTTGTAGCTGATTTTCAATCGCTAGTTTGAGCTTGTTTCTATCGTGACGCCAGTCTCGGTTAGAGGAGGCGAGTGACTCCGTCACTACATTCCATTGACTTAAGACGTCTTGCTCGGTTTTCTCTGCTAGAACCACGTCTATTTTTCTTCCTTGACAGGCACGTTCACACCATTCTAATTTTTGAGCCATCGTCATTCGTCCCGCTGGGCCGTATTCTGGACTCAGGTTAGCAACAAAAATGACTTTTGCTTTTGTGTTTGCTGCAATCGCTTTGCCGAGTTCAGGCAGCAATAAAGGAGGCATGATACTAGTTAAAAAACTGCCAGGGCCAAGAATAATCGCGTCCGCTTCCGCCAAAGCTGTGATGGCTTCTTTGGTAGCAGGCACTTCTGGTGAAAGATCCAAACGTCGCAAGTCTGCTTTCATTTCGTCGACATTTGTTTCTCCCGTAACCCACTTCCCATCTACGGATAACGCGGAAAGATCCGAAGGGTGTTCGGACATAGGAAGGATGTTAACGTCGACTTTTAACATATTGCGAATCAGATTAATGGCATCTAAAGGTCTGACCGATAAGTTATCGAGTGCAGTAAGCATCAAATTACCAAGATTATGACCATCAAGTTCGCCAGTGCCTTTGAAGCGATATTCAAACATCATAGAACTGATCGAAGGCTCTGTAATGAGCTGATTAATACAGTTACGTGTGTCTCCCCAAGCGATTCCTCCTTGGCAGTGACGAATTCTTCCTGTGGAACCACCATTGTCAGTCGTGGCAACAATCCCAGTTGCATTGCTGCCAAAATCTCGTAATGCGGCCAGCACTCGACCTAAGCCATGACCACCGCCAACAGCGACCACTTTTTTATCTGTGTAGATATTCATTATGTTCTTCTAATAATCTAATAAAAAACGGCTACAATTTATCTTAAGGAGTGTCTTAAAGGTACTCACTTAGCGGTAAATTGTGTCTCTAGAGAGTTTTTTATCACTCAAGTCTGGATTCCATTACAAATATTAAGTATTTTACACCGCAAAGCTATCAGAGATTTCATATCTCTGGTTGCCATAACTCCGAGCTCACTATTGCTAAGTCCTTGGATAAGCGTTTTGAGCCAGTGGCATACTGTCACAAGGGCATGATTGGAAATGGCCATGCCTCCCGTGTTTGGAAAGGTGTTCCGTGGCGCAACAATTCGAAGACAAATTTCATCGTAAGTTTTATTACTTGCGTCTGTCTGTGACCGACGTATGTAATTTCAAATGTACCTATTGCCTTCCTGATGGCTATAAGCCTTCGGGCAATAAAAACTCGTCTTTTTTATCTCTCCCTGAAATCAAACGGGTCGTAAAAGCATTCGCTGATTGTGGCACGTCAAAAGTGCGCATCACTGGTGGTGAGCCTAGCTTACGCAAAGATTTTACCGACATTATCCATTCAGTAGCGGCGACGCCTGGCATTCAAAAAGTTGCAACGACAACCAATGGCTATCGTATGGCAAAACAAGTCGCAGATTGGCGTGAAGCGGGTTTAACCCACATTAATGTCAGTGTGGATAGCCTTGACCCGCGTATGTTTCATCAAATCACAGGTGAAAATAAGTTTACTGAAGTCATGAATGGTATCGAACGTGCGTTCGAGGTCGGTTATGAGCAAGTAAAAGTTAATGTGGTGTTGATGAAAGATCTGAACCATCACGAGCTGCCAGCGTTTCTTAACTGGATAAAAGATCGTCCAATCCAACTGCGTTTCATTGAGTTGATGCAAACGGGTGAGATGGATGAGCTATTTAATAAGCACCATGTATCCGGAGTGGCAATTCGTAACCAGCTAATTGCAAATGGTTGGTTGCTGAAAGTGCGCTCGCATAATGATGGTCCTGCGCAAGTATTTGTTCATCCTGATTACAAGGGTGAAATAGGTCTTATCATGCCTTATGAAAAAGACTTTTGTGAAAGCTGCAACCGACTGCGCGTTTCTGCGATGGGTAAGCTGCACCTATGTCTGTTTGGAGACCACGGTGTAGAATTGCGTGATCTTTTGGAACGTGATGAGCAAGAGAGTGAGCTTATTGAACGTATCCAGGCGCAGTTACAAACCAAGTCGGTAAGCCATTTCTTGCATGATGGCAATACTGGTATGACGCCACACCTCGCGTCTATCGGCGGCTAACTTCATTCAATTTTTAGAGCGAGTTCACTGATAAGCTGGCTCTAACTTTTTCCGAATCGATACCAAGCGTATCAAAGCTAATTAAGAGAATAGGTGAACAAATGGGTCACGCTGAAAGCAAATTCCAACCTGCAAATATTGCCGTTCTAACGGTATCTGACACTCGTACTGAAGAAAACGATACCTCTGGTCGTTACCTAGCTGAGCATGCTCAAGAAGCGGGTCACAACGTAGTAGACAAGCAAATTGTTATTGATGACATGTACAAGATCCGCGCGATTGTTTCTCAATGGATTGCTGATGAAAGCGTACAAGCGATCATGATTACTGGCGGTACAGGTTTCACCTCACGTGATAGCACGCCAGAAGCACTTAAGCCTCTATTTGATAAAGAAGTTGAAGGTTTTGGTGAGTTGTTCCGTATGGTGTCGTACGAAGAGATCGGTACGTCTACGATTCAGTCTCGTGCGATTGCTGGTTTTGCTAACCACACCGTGATCTTCGCAATGCCAGGTTCAACTGGTGCGTGCCGCACAGGCTGGACAAAAATTATTAAACAGCAGTTGGATGCAAGTCATCGCCCTTGTAACTTCATGCCACACCTATCTGTATAACCTTTCCTAAAAGCGAAGGAAAAACAATGACCCAATTTACACATATCAATGCTTCTGGCGAAGCAAACATGGTTGACGTGTCAGCAAAAACGGAGACGGTTCGTGAAGCTCGTGCTGAAGCATTTGTTCACATGGCCCCAGAAACACTTCAACTGATTGTCTCTGGCCAGCACCACAAAGGTGATGTATTTGCGACGGCTCGTATTGCTGGTATTCAAGCTGCGAAGAAAACCTGGGATTTGATTCCACTTTGTCATCCGCTACTACTCTCTAAAGTTGAAGTTCAACTGGAAGCTATCGAAGCAGAAAACAAAGTTCGCATCGAATCAGTATGTAAACTTGCGGGTAAAACTGGTGTGGAAATGGAAGCGCTCACGGCAGCTTCCGTTGCTGCTCTAACGATTTACGATATGTGTAAAGCAGTACAAAAAGACATGGTCATTGGTCAAGTTCGTCTACTAGAGAAAACGGGTGGTAAATCTGGTCACTTTAAGGTGGAATCATGATTAAAGTACTTTTCTTTGCTCAAACTCGCGAGCTGATTGGCATCGACAGTGTCGAGTTAGACGGGCCGTTTGAAACGGTTGAATCAATTCGTGCACATCTAGTGGAAGAAGGCACTAAGAAAGATGGCAAGTGGGATTTAGCGCTCGAGCCAGGAAAGCTACTTGCTGCAGTGAACCAATCCATCGTCCCTTTGGATACACAAGTAAAAGCAGGTGACGAAGTTGCGTTTTTCCCGCCGGTAACTGGGGGTTAAGATGGATTCTCGTGTTTCTGTACAAATTGAAGACTTTTCGGTTGAGCAAGAATATCAACGTCTATCTGAAGGGACGGCTGCCGGCGCTGTCGTTACATTCGTTGGTAAAGTTCGAGATATGAACCTTGGGGATAATGTCATTGGTTTACATCTAGAGCACTATCCGGGGATGACAGAGAAGAGCTTGAGCGACATTTGTGATCAAGCTGAGTCTCGCTGGCCACTATTAGGTGTACGCGTGATTCATCGCGTCGGAGACATGGATAGCGGTGATCAAATTGTATTTGTGGGCGTTTCCAGTGCGCACCGCGGCGCGGCATTTGATGCGTGCGAGTTCATCATGGATTATCTGAAAACCCAAGCTCCATTTTGGAAAAAAGAGCGTACGACGAATGAAGATCGTTGGGTTGAGTCGCGCGACACCGATCATCAAGCTGCACAGCGTTGGGAAAAATAGAACTAACCCGCATTCTAGTGAAAAAAGCTAAGTGCTAATGGTACTTAGCTTTTTTTGTATTTATCTTCATTGTATTGCTCACTTTGTTTCAATATTTCCTATCTTTTGTCTGGTGATATTCTTCACAATAAAAGTTTTTTGCCCAATATATAAACAATTATTTGTTAGACTTGATTTGTCATAAATGTTAAATGATGTGTAAATATCTAGCATAAGATGCTAGTAAATGGTTTAAACTCAGATTAATCGAAAGTTTCGCCTGTTAAATGTCGCTTCTGGTCTTTATTTGGCTGGTGAATGCTTTGGGGTTAGAGTTTACTGCTAGATATGTGTGTTTTAGTCAGCATTATTGGTTTTTTTGCTACATTTTTATGGCAAATTACTTCAATGATTGCTAATGTGTGCCGCAGTCTTTGTAAGGTTTTAGACTTTTGTGCTCAGAAAGTGCACTAAAAAAATCTAAAACTCTGACCGTTCCAGGCCCTTACAAAGAAGTCATGGATGCTAACGAAAAAATTTGGAGTTTTACGCATGTATAAGAATAAAATCACGCGCGCTTTATTTATTGGTGCTGGTCTTTCTCTCGCTCTAGCTGGTTGTGGTGAAAAGCCTGCGGAGAAACAAGCTGCTGAGCCTGCTCCGGCTCCAGCCCCTGAAGCTAAATCTGATTCTAAAGAGCCAAAACTTGCTGCTGTTCAAGAATTGGTGCGTGGTAACGGTACAGAAGTTGCGACAATAGACCCTCATAAATCTCAAGGTGTTCCAGAATCCCACGTGATTCGCGATCTTCTTGAAGGCCTTGTAAACCAAGATGCGGACGGTAACACTATCCCTGGTGTTGCAGAATCTTGGGAAACTGAAGACAACAAAACATACACTTTCCACTTACGTGAAGACGCAAAATGGTCAAACGGTGATCCTGTCACTGCAGGTGATTTCGTTTACAGCTTCCAACGTGCAGTCGATCCAGCAACCGCCTCTCCATATGCTTGGTACATGGAATACACCAAGATGAAGAACGCAAAAGACATTGTTGCGGGTAAAAAAGATAAGAGCGAGTTAGGTGTTAAAGCGGTTGACGACCACACGTTAGTGGTTGAGTTAGATACTGCAGTACCATATTTTGTAATGATGATGGGCCACACGACAGTGAAACCTGTTCATCAAGCAACTGTTGAAAAGTTCGGCGATCAATGGACGAAGCCAGAGAACTTTGTAGGTAACGGTGCTTATGTTGTTGACAACTGGGTTGTAAACGAGCGTTTGGTTCTAAAACGTAACGAACAGTACTGGGACAACGAAAACACGACGCTTGACCAAGTTACTTTCTTACCAATCGAGAACCAAGTAGCGGAAATGAACCGCTTCCTAGCGGGTGAAATCGACTTCACGAACGAGCTGCCTACAGAGCACTTCAAGCGTCTGAAGAAAGAGCACCCACAAGAAGTGTCGGTAACCGGTAACTTATGTACTTACTACTACATCTTCAATACGAAGAAAAAGCCGTTTGATGATGTTCGTGTGCGTAAAGCGATTTCTTATGCGATTGACCGTAACATTGTGACCGATGCGATTTTAGGTCAAGGTCAAAAGCCAGCTTACTTCCTAACACCTGAAATTACGGCAGGTTTCAACCCAGAAATTCCTGCATACGGCAAAATGACGCAAGAAGAGCGTAATGCAGAAGCTGCGCGTCTATTGGAAGAAGCGGGTTACGGCGCAGACAACCCTCTTGAATTTAACCTTCTATACAATACATCAGAGAACCACAAGAAACTTGCGGTTGCACTGGGTTCAATGTGGAAGAAGACACTTGGTCTAGACGTTACGCTAGAAAACCAAGAGTGGAAAACTTACCTATCTACCAAAGATTCTGGCAACTTTGAGGTTGCTCGTGCAGGTTGGTGTGGCGACTACAACGAAGCTTCATCTTTCCTAACGCTGATGATGAGTAATAACACTACTGGTGGTATTCACTACGACAGCAAAGAGTACGATGCGATCATGAACAAAGCATTTGCTTCAACTTCTGACGAAGAGCGCCAAGCACTTTACCTAGAAGCAGAGAAGTTGATGGCAAAAGATATGCCAATCGCACCTATCTACCAGTACGTGAAATCACGTCTACTATCACCGAAAGTTGGTGGCTTCCCAGTAAATAACGCGGAAGACAAGATTTACTCTAAAGATCTCTACATCACAGAGTAATTCGTAACTCGATAGAACTATAAAAATGAGGCCCTACATGTGAGAAATTGCATGTAGCGCCTATCTTTAGTCCAAAAGAATTGGACGACTTCTTTAATTTAACTGTCACAGACTGAAAGAGTGAGTTTATGCTTAAATTCATCGCAAAAAGGATATTTGAGGCGATCCCAACAATGTTGGTTTTGATCACCGTATCTTTCTTTCTTATGCGCTTTGCACCGGGAAACCCTTTCTCGACAGAGCGTCCATTGCCACCCGAAGTAATGGCAAATATCGAAGCTAAATATGGCTTGGATAAACCTGTATTTGAACAATACACCACGTATTTGACCAATGTTATCCAAGGTGATTTCGGACCGTCATTTAAATACCTTGATTACTCAGTAAACGAGCTGATCGCGGTTGCCTTACCTGTTTCGGCTAAAGTGGGCTTCATCGCCTTTATCTTTACTTTGATAATGGGGGTTACCGTCGGTACCATTGCTGCGCTCAAGCAAAATACTTGGATTGATTACACCATTATGTCGACTGCGATGCTTGGTGTCGTAATGCCATCCTTTGTATTAGCGCCTGCGCTTATCTACATATTCTCGCTTCATTGGAATATCTTCCCTGCGGGCGGTTGGCAAGATGGTAGCTGGCAGTATTTAGTGCTTCCTGTTATTGGTATGTCGCTACTGTATGTTGCTACCTTTGCTCGTATCACGCGTGGTTCGATGATCGAAACCCTAAACAGTAACTTTATTCGTACGGCACGTGCTAAAGGTCTAAGTTACCGTTATATCATTATCAAACACGCTCTTAAGCCGGCACTTCTCCCTGTTGTTTCTTACATGGGCCCAGCTTTCGTAGGTATCATCACCGGTTCCGTTGTTATCGAAACCATTTTTGGTCTGCCTGGTATTGGTAAACTATTCGTTAACGCTGCGTTTAACCGTGACTACTCGCTAGTAATGGGGGTAACCATTCTGATTGGTTTCCTATTCATTCTATTCAACGCGATTGTAGATATTTTACTTGCAATGATTGACCCGAAAATTCGCTACTAACAGGGACGTTTGGTTATGTTAACGAAAAAAGAAAACCTAGAAGCGATTGAGAAATTCTCCGAAAACTTGGAGATTGAAGGTCGCAGTCTTTGGCAAGATGCTCGTATCCGTTTCATGCGCAACAAAGCGGCGATGGTGAGCTTATTCCTTCTTGTTCTAATGACGTTGGCGGTTATTATCCTGCCAATGATCGCACCGTACACATTTGATGATACTGACTGGTACGCGATGCACGTTGCACCGAATGCTGACCATTGGTTTGGTACTGACAGCTTAGGCCGTGATTTATACGTGCGTACGCTAATTGGAGGTCGTATTTCGTTGATGGTAGGTGTTATGGGTGCATTTGTAGCGGTACTGATTGGTACGCTCTACGGCGCAGCATCTGGTTTCATCGGCGGTAAAGTTGACCGCGTAATGATGCGTATTCTAGAAATTTTATACGCGGTACCGTTTATGTTCCTGGTGATTGTACTGGTAACATTCTTCGGTCGTAACATCATGCTGATCTTCGTTGCGATTGGTGCTATCGCATGGCTAGATATGGCGCGTATCGTACGTGGCCAGACTCTTAGTCTACGTAGCAAGGAGTTTATCGAAGCGGCACATGTGTGTGGTGTAAGCAACTGGAAAATCATTACTCGTCATATCGTACCGAACGTACTGGGTATTGTAGCGGTATACTCTACGCTGCTTATCCCAAGTATGATTCTAACGGAATCATTCCTATCATTCCTTGGTCTTGGTGTTCAGGAACCAATGACAAGTTGGGGCGCTCTTCTACAAGAAGGTGCACAGACAATGGAAGTAGCAATCTGGCAGCTGGCATTCCCAGCAGTGTTCATGGTTGTGACGCTATTCTGCTTCAACTACGTTGGTGACGGCCTGCGCGATGCGCTGGATCCAAAAGACAGATAATTAAAAGATAAGATTAAGGAAGCAATGATGAGCTTATTAGATGTCAAAGATCTGCGCGTCGAATTCACCACGCAAGATGGTATCGTAACCGCAGTAAACGATTTGAACTTCTCTCTCAACCAAGGCGAAACCTTAGGTATCGTTGGAGAGTCGGGATCAGGTAAATCTCAAACCGTATTCGCAATCATGGGCCTTTTGGCTAAGAACGGTATTATTTCTGGTAGCGCAAAGTTTGAAGGCAAAGAAATCCTAAACTTACCGGAAAAAGAACTGAACAAAGTGCGTGCGGAACAGATCGCAATGATCTTCCAAGACCCAATGACATCACTGAACCCTTACATGAAAGTGAGTGATCAGTTGATGGAAGTGCTTATGCTGCACAAAGGCATGGGCAAAGCGGAAGCATTTGAAGAATCAGTACGCATGCTGGAAGCGGTAAAAATCCCTGAAGCGCGTAAGCGTATCACGATGTACCCGCATGAGTTTTCAGGCGGTATGCGTCAGCGTGTAATGATCGCGATGGCGTTGTTATGTCGTCCTAAACTGCTTATTGCCGATGAGCCAACAACAGCACTTGATGTGACGGTACAAGCACAGATCATGGACTTGTTGAATGAGCTGAAATCTGAGTTCAACACAGCGATCATCATGATCACGCACGACCTTGGTGTGGTTGCAGGTTCGTGTGACAAGGTGCTGGTGATGTATGCAGGCCGTACTATGGAGTACGGCAACGTAAACGAAATTTTCTACAATCCAAGCCATCCTTATGCGGAGGGGCTGCTGAAGGCGATTCCTCGCCTCGATACTGAGGGTGAAATTCTGCCGACCATTCCTGGTAATCCACCAAACTTGCTTCGTCTACCGCCGGGCTGCCCTTATCAAGAGCGCTGTCACCGTGTGATGGATCGTTGTAAGCGCGAGGCGCCAATTCTGACACCATTTGGTGATGGTCGTCAGCGTGCATGTTTTTCTGAATGGGAGGCTTGGAACAAATGAACGCAGTAGACAAAAAACTAATTCTGGACATTTCTGAGCTGAAAGTTCACTTCAGCATTGCCTCAAAGTCGGCATGGCCGTGGTCAAAGCCTTCGAGCCTGAAAGCGGTAGATGGCGTGAACGTTCGACTATACGAAGGG
The DNA here is from genome assembly GCF_030248655.1 of Vibrio sp. D431a. NCBI lineage: Bacteria > Pseudomonadati > Pseudomonadota > Gammaproteobacteria > Vibrionales > Vibrionaceae > Vibrio > Vibrio sp. D431a. The sequence continues at coordinate 124,814 of NZ_JAHGAP010000017.1, forward strand.
GAAACGCTTGGTGTAGTAGGTGAGTCAGGTTGTGGTAAATCGACGTTTGCTCGTGCCATCATTGGTCTGGTTGAAGCTACTGACGGCCAAGTAGTTTGGTTGGGTCAAGACCTTACTAAAATGAAAAGCGTTCAGCGCCGTGAGACGCGTAAAGAAATTCAGATGATTTTCCAAGACCCATTGGCATCGCTGAATCCGCGTATGACTGTTGGTGATATCATTGCTGAACCTCTTGAGACATTCTATCCAGAACTGTCTAAGCAGGAAGTGAAAGATCGCGTTAAAGAGATGATGGCGAAAGTTGGCCTATTACCTAACGTGATTAACCGTTACCCACACGAGTTCTCGGGTGGTCAGTGTCAGCGTATCGGGATAGCGCGTGCGCTTATCCTTAAGCCTAAGATGATCATTTGTGACGAGCCAGTATCGGCGCTTGATGTATCTATTCAAGCTCAGGTGGTTAACCTACTTAAAGAGATTCAAAAAGAGTTAGGGCTTTCTCTGGTATTCATTGCGCATGACTTGTCTGTCGTTAAACACATTTCAGATCGCGTTTTAGTTATGTATTTAGGTAATGCCGTGGAACTTGGCGAGGCCGAGGCTCTGTTTGCTGATCCTAAGCACCCATATACGCGTGCGCTGATGTCTGCGGTTCCGATCCCGGACCCGGATATTGAGCGCAATAAGAAAATCCAAATGCTAGAGGGTGATCTTCCTTCACCTATCAACCCACCGTCGGGTTGTGTATTCCGCACTCGTTGCCCACAAGCAACCGAAGAGTGTGCGAAGACAAAGCCAACCATTTTAGGTAATGACGTTCACGCGGTATCTTGTTTACACGTTAGTGTATAAATTCAGCCTGTGACGGGCTTAAGCGCGACACCTTCATCGGGTCGCGCTTTTTTTATGTGTCTGATTTATACATTCGAATTTCTTGAACATGATGTCCTAAGTTCGATGATTCTCTGTTTGATAGGAAACGCTAATATAGACACAAACAGAACGAGAGGAGAGCAATCATGGGTAAGTTGGTTGAAGGTGTTTGGCAAGATGTCTGGTATGACACAAAATCAAATGGTGGCAAATTTGTGCGCGAAGATGCCGGATTCCGTAACTGGGTTAAAAACGACCCTGATGCGGAGTTTACGCCAGAGTCCGGTCGATACCATTTGTATGTCTCTCTTGCTTGTCCTTGGGCACATCGAACCCTCATTTTCCGCAAGCTGAAAGGTTTAGAACCACATATTGATGTCACGGTCGTTTGCCCTGATATGCTCAGCCAAGGTTGGCAAATGGGGCTTCCTGAGCCATTGTTTGGTCACACGCGCATGTATCAAATTTACACGCAGGCCAAACCCGATTACACGGGCCGCGTAACCGTGCCTGTACTTTGGGATAAAAAGACCAATACTATTGTGTCGAACGAGTCGTCAGAGATCATTCGTATGTTTAACTCGGAGTTCAATGCGTTAACAGGGAATCACGACGACTACTATCCAGAACATCTAAAACACGTTATTGATGAGTGGAACGATTTTGTTTATCCGAATGTCAACAACGGAGTGTATCGTTGTGGCTTCGCGACTACGCAAGAGGCGTATGAAGAAGCGTTTGATTCTTTGTTTAATGCGTTAGATAAAATCGATGCTCACCTAGCGACGCATCGTTACTTAGCAGGGAACACAATTACTGAGGCGGATTGGCGTTTGTTTACGACTCTTATTCGTTTTGATGCGGTGTATGTGGGGCATTTCAAGTGTAACAAGCAGCGCATCGCAGACTACGAAAATATACAAGGCTACTTAAAAGAGTTGTATCAAGTTGAAGGCGTCGAAGATACGACGGATTTCTATCACATTAAACGCCACTACTACTTCAGCCACACAGGGATTAATCCGACGCAAGTTGTACCAAAAGGGCCTGATTTAGACCTAAATACTCCTCATGGAAGAGAAAGGATTGGCTAGTTTGCTGCTTCCATCGCAAATGAAAAAGTACTTAACGGTTAGCAATGCCGTTAAGTACTTTTGTGTCATCTAAATACCGGGAGTAGGAAGTTTACTTTTTCATTCATCGTCACCTTACTTAGCGCGTACGATGTCCATCACTAGCTTTCCGTCCACTTTTACAGGACCGTCCTCTTTAGCGCCGAGCGTATACTCAAACACACCAGTCTTCATGCCACCTTTCTCTCCGTGGACCATTAACATCAGCATATCGCCTGATTCTACTGGTTCCATCAAAATTGCATTTACGTTTTCATTCTTTCCCATTTTTAACGGAGCGTAGCCGATAACAGGACCAGGCTTCATTGATTCGTCTGTTCGGTGGACAACCATCCACCCATTGTCATCAGCATGAGCCATTTCAGCGGTCACCGTTCCTCCGGACATATCTTGATCGACGCCTTTAATACTCGAGGCGGAAAAGCTGAATGAAGAAAAACTAATCAGAAACGCAGCTAAACCAAACTTTATCAGTGATGTATTGATGAAATCCTTCATATATATTCCTTAGCAGTCAATGAGTTTTTGCATTGCAGTAGCTTTTACGTATTTCCTAGCAAAAAAGTTTAGCTAAAACGTAAATAATGCCGATAAATTGAACAGGGGCCGTGCTGCCTTGGAGCCAATGTATTTTGGGGAATGGGTCAATCGGTGTAAGAACAAGCGCGAGCATTGTCGATTAGGTGTGGTGGGGCGATAGGGAGAAAAGCTTTGCGCACCAGTAATTATAGGTTGTGCAGTGATTGGTATAAAAAACAAATAAGTGTTCTGGCCAGCAATAGAAAAAGCCCTCGACGAATCGAGGGCTTTGTATCTATATCTAACTAGATGTCAGAAGCGATTATTTAGCTTCTTGGTCTGCTTGGATAGCTGTTAGAGCGATGGTGTACACGATGTCGTCTACTAGCGCTCCACGAGACAAATCGTTTACAGGCTTACGCATACCTTGCAGCATTGGACCGATAGATACTAGGTCAGCTGAACGTTGTACCGCTTTGTAAGTCGTGTTACCCGTGTTTAGGTCTGGGAATACAAATACTGTCGCTTTACCTGCAACTGGAGAGTTTGGTGCTTTAGAAGCAGCAACGTTTTCCATAATAGCAGCGTCGTATTGTAGAGGACCGTCAATGATAAGATCAGGACGTTTCTCTTGAGCCAGTTTTGTTGCTTCACGTACTTTATCAACGTCTGCACCCTTACCAGATTCACCAGTAGAGTAAGAGATCATTGCAACGCGTGGTTCGATACCGAATGCTGCTGCAGAGTCAGCAGATTGGATAGCGATTTCAGCAAGCTGTTCAGCAGTTGGATCTGGGTTGATTGCACAGTCACCGTAAACCAGTACTTGATCAGGCAGAAGCATGAAGAATACTGAAGATACGATAGACGCATTTGGTGCCGTCTTGATGATTTGGAACGGAGGAACGATAGTGTTCGCCGTAGTGTGAACAGCACCAGAAACTAGGCCGTCAACTTCGTCGTTCTCAAGCATCATTGTGCCAAGGAATACTGAATCTTGTAGCTTCTCACGAGCCACAACTTCAGTCATGCCTTTCGCACCGCGCAACTCAACTAGGCGAGCAACGTAGTTTTCACGAACAGCATCTGCATCGATGATGGTTACACCAGTACCTAGCTCAACGCCTTGTTGAGCCGCTACGCGACGGATCTCATCTGGGTTACCTAGAAGTACACAGTCTGCAATGCCGCGTTCAGCACAGATTGCCGCTGCTTTAACTGTGCGTGGTTCGTCACCTTCTGGAAGAACGATACGCTTACCTGCTTTACGAGCAAGTTCAGTTAGCTGGTAACGGAACGCTGGTGGGCTTAGACGACGAGACTTCTGAGTGCCTTCAGTCATAGACTCGATCCAGTTACCGTCGATGTGGCCAGCAACGTGTTCGTTGATGAACTCGATACGCTCTTTATCGTCTGCAGGTACTTCGATGCTGAAGCTCTGTAGGTTTAGAGACGTTTGCCAAGTGTTACCTTGTGCTTTGAAGATAGGTAGACCAGTGTCGAATGCTGGTTTACATAGGCCTTCGATTTCGCTAGGGATATCGTAACCGCCAGTTAGCAGTACAGCACCAATATCCACACCGTTCATTGCAGCAAGAGAAGCAGCAACGATAACATCAGGACGGTCTGCAGAAGTAACAAGTAGAGAGCCCGGTTTGAAGTGCTCAATCATGTTTGGCAGAGAACGTGCACAGAAAGTGATGCTCTTGATGCGACGAGTGTTGATGTCACCTTCGTTGATGATATCTGCGTTCAGGTGTTTAGCCATGTCGATTGCACGAGTCGCAATCAGATCAATGCTCCATGGCACACAACCTAGTACACGAATTGGAGAAGTGTTGAAAATTTCCATCACTTTCAATTCGTTTTGTTTCGCGCTGTCTGCATCGTCAAAGATTTCAGATAGGTCAGGGCGAGTACGGCCAGCTTCGTCAACAGGAGCGTTTAGCTTGTTGATGATAACACCAGAGATGTTTTTGTTTTTAGTGCCGCCGAAGTTAGAACATGCTACTTCGATACGCTCTTTCAGTTGCGCAGGGTTATCAGTACCTGGAGTCGCAACTAGCACGATTTCTGCACCAAGTGTTGCCGCGATTTCCGCGTTTACTTGGTTTGCAAATGGGTGCTTACGAGTAGGTACAAGACCTTCGATTAGCGTAACGTCTGCGTCTTTGTTGATTTGGTTGTAACGTTCAACAACGGTTTCTAGCAGCTCGTCCATGTTGTCGTTACCGATTAGGCTTTCAGCAACAGACATCGCCATTGGTTCACCGATCTTCATATCGCTGTTACGACCAACGATAGTTGAAGTCAGATCTGGCTGATCACCACCTGAACGTGGCTGACAGATTGGCTTGTAGAAAGAAACTTTAACGCCTTTACGCTCCATAGCGCGAAGAACACCCATGCTAACGCTTGTTAGGCCAACGCCTGCGCTAGTAGGGATAAGCATAATAGTACGAGACATTCGTAGAGTACCTTTAGCTATTTGGGGGATAAAAGCTCAACTCTTATTCCATGAAGCTCGAAGAATAGGAGTTGAGCCCCTAAGAAATTCGTTTGAATGAAAATCTGGCTAGCCGAGTGGCTAGCCAGGAATTCAATTAAAGACCTGTCAGGCGAGCAGTGTCTTCAGCGATGACTAGCTCTTCGTTAGTAGAGATAACCATTGCAGGGATACGGCTGTTTTCAGTCGTGATAACGCCTTCGCCGCCGAAGCGAGCTTTAAGGTTAGCTTCGCTATCTACTTCGATACCGAAGATGCCAAGACGGTTTAGAACCATTTCACGGATAGGGCCAGAGTTCTCGCCGATACCGCCAGTGAAAGTGATTGCGTCTAGACGGCCTTCCATTGAAGCCGTGTAGCCAGCAACGTATTTAGCTAGACGGTGACAGAACACGTCCATTGCGCGCGTTGCTTCTTCTTTTTGACCGTAGTTGTCTTCAACGAAACGACAGTCAGAAGTCACTTCAGTTAGACCTTGAAGACCAGACTCTTTAGTTAGCATCGTGTTGATTTGTTCAACAGAGTAACCTAGAGCGTCGTGTAGGTGGAAGACGATAGCAGGGTCGATGTCGCCACAGCGAGTACCCATTACCAGACCTTCAAGTGGAGTAAGACCCATAGAAGTGTCTACAGATTGACCGTTCTTGATCGCACATACAGATGCGCCGTTACCTAGGTGACAGTTGATGATGTTTACTTCTTCAACTGGTTTGTTTAGTAGGCCTGCAACTTCACGAGTGATGAACAAGTGAGAAGTACCGTGCATGCCGTAACGACGGATACCGTGTTCTTTGTATAGGTTGTATGGAAGAGCATATAGGTAAGACTCTTCAGGCATAGTTTGGTGGAACGCAGTGTCAAATACAGCAACGTTTTTCAGCTCTGGGAAGTTTTTCTTAGCCGCTTCGATACCGATGATGTGAGCAGGGTTATGAAGAGGTGCAAATGTTGCAGCGTCTTGAATACCTTTTAGAACTTCATCAGTAATTAGTGCAGATTGAGTGAACTGCTCGCCGCCGTGAACGATACGGTGACCGATTGCGCCTAGGTTAGCTTTAAGCTCTGGCTTAGAAGCAAGAATAGTTTCTACCATAAACGCTAGTGCTTCTTCGTGAGCTGCACCATTGCCTAGTTGAGCTTCGTGCTTGCCATCAAGTTTCCACTTGATGCGAGCTTCAGGAAGGTGAAGACACTCAGCAAGACCTGACAAGTGCTCGTCGCCGTTCTCGGCATCAACAACGGCAAATTTAAGAGAAGAACTACCGCAGTTTAAAACTAAAACTAGCTTAGACATGTATGACTACCTGTTATTCGTCTGATAAAAAATCAGTTAAAGAATGAAAAATTAATCACAAGAATAGCCGATACCCAGAAGGCTGCGTACTAATCCTGGTCAAAAATTGTTCTAATTCCATATAAAGAAATAGTGATGAACCCTTCCATCACTATGATGCGATCCGTGCAGATAGATATCTCGGAGTTGCTTAAATTGTAAATAACAGCAACAATGAGATTGAGGGTCTGCAAAGGATAGCGATAATAAGCAATGATAACAAAAAAAATTTGAAAGAATATTAACTTTCATCAATTTTTTGTACCTTCAGTTGAAATGTTCAACTATTTTTTAGTGAGAGAGCGGTATGAGTAATAAAGTCGGATTGATCCATAGCCTGAAAGATGGCCAGAATTACATGGAGATCTGGCCGGTTCGTAAAGAGCTAAGCGCCATATTTCCGGAACAGCGTATCATTAAGGCGACTCGCTTTGGCATTAAAGTCATGCCGGCCGTTGCTGCGATCAGCGTACTCACTCAAATGGCATTCAACAATTACCACGCGTTACCTCAATCCATTGTTGTCGCCTTGTTTGCGATTAGCTTGCCACTTCAAGGCATTTGGTGGCTTGGTGCTCGATCCAACACGAAATTGCCGCCTTCTTTGGCCTCTTGGTATCGGGAGTTGCATCAAAAAATTGTGGAAACAGGTTTTGCATTAGAGCCTGTCAAAGCTCGCCCTCGTTACAAAGAGCTTGCGATCATACTGAACCGAGCGTTTCGCCAGCTCGATAAATCGTCATTAGAGCGTTGGTTCTAATTTAAATTGTTTGAAATGGAGTGTGCACTGGCCGCTCCATTTTTGATCCTGCCTCTATTACCTACTTTGACGGTCGTCGATGAAGCGAGCGAAGCTTTGTTTACCAAAGATTCTTTCCGGATGAAGAAGTCCCCCCCGATCACAAATGTTGCTTTAGTGTTAAATCTTTCTTTTCTTTACTAAGACTTAGTAGTAATAATAAAAACAAGATGCGCAAGAAGTGCACAGTTATACGAACACAACAATACCGCCTTCAAACATTTGAATTCACGAGTCGATACACATATTGAAAGCTCGTGAAACAAGGACGAAGTCACATCAAGGAGTTATGATGAAAACGAAACGTTTATTAGCCACCGCCGTTCTATCTGCTACTGCTATTTTCTCTTCTACCAATGTACTGGCCGCCACTGCAACTGTCGCAGTTTCACAGATTGTCGAACACCCGGCGTTAGACGCGACGCGCCAAGGATTACTTGATGGTTTGAAAGCGAAAGGCTACGAAGAAGGCAAAAATCTAGAATTTGATTATAAGACCGCACAGGGTAATCCAGCGATTGCGGTGCAAATTGCCCGTCAGTACGTCGGCGAAAATCCTGATGTGTTAGTTGGCATCGCGACACCTTCGGCACAAGCCTTGGTGTCGGCTACTCGCTCTATTCCTGTTGTCTTTACTGCGGTAACAGATCCGGTTGGTGCGAAATTGGTTAAGTCGATGGAACAACCAGGCAAAAACGTAACTGGCCTGTCTGATCTTTCACCCGTTGCTCAGCATGTCGATCTCATCCAAGAAATTCTTCCTCAGGTGAAAAGCATCGGGGTTGTATTTAATCCCGGTGAAGCTAATGCCGTGACTTTAGTTGAATTACTAAAAGAAAGCGCAAAAGCAAAAGGCATACAAGTGGTTGAAGCGACCGCACTAAAAAGTGCTGATGTTCAGTCTGCGACTCAAGCGATTGCAGCGAAATCAGACATTCTTTACGCCCCAACAGACAATACAGTTGCAAGTGCGATTGAAGGGATGATTGTGGCAGCGAATCAAGCGAAGAAACCTGTATTTGGTGGCGCGACGTCGTATGTGGAAAAGGGTGCAATTGCAGGCTTAGGTTTTGACTACTACCAGGTTGGTGTACAAACCGCGGATTACGTGGCGGCGATTCTTGATGGTCAAGAACCAGGCAAGCTGGATGTAAAAGTCGCGACGGGCTCTGACCTTGTAATTAATGAAAGCGCAGCATCTAAGCTCGGTATCAAGCTGCCAAGTTCTGTGGTTGAACGTGCGACAAGCATGCAATAAGTAACGCTTTTTGGGGTTAAGCCTGTCACGTTGGTTGGTAGACGCTTGCCCCAAAATTGATACTCGCCGGATTTCTCGTGTAGAGCATTCTGCTAGAGAAGAAGGGGAGTATACGTTAGAAGTCTTACGTTCAGGTTGGTATTAGCCAGCCTGAGCATGCAGAAAGGAGCAGTTATGTCTGCATTTGCTTTTTTTGGCGCACTCGAAATTGGCTTGATTTATGGCCTAGTCGCACTGGGTGTGTATCTTACGTTCCGTGTTCTCGATTTCCCCGATTTGAGTGTGGATGGCAGCTTTCCAATGGGAGCTGCGGTGGCTGCAACGGCGATTGTCGCAGGTATTAATCCTTGGCTTGCGACAATAATGGCGATGATAGCTGGTAGTATGACGGGGTGGGTAACCGCTTTTCTGGCTGTTCGGTGTGGTATTTTACACCTGTTAGCTTCCATTCTTACCATGATCGCGGCATTTTCAATCAATATTCGTATTATGGGTAAACCTAATATGGCGTTGCTTGGAGAGGATACGATTCTCACTCCGTTTGAAGCATTGGGCGATCCGATGTTCATTCGTCCTCTGGTTGTTGGGGTCTTAGTTCTTTTGTCCGCTTTCTTTGTCATTCGCCTGCTGAACAGCGACTTTGGTCTTGGTTTACGAGCCACGGGCGTTAATGCGCGTATGGTTTCTGCGCAAGGGGCGAGCACTGGTTTTTATACCTACTTTGGTTTGGCTTTATCTAACGGTTTTGTCGGATTCGCAGGCGCGTTGTTTGCACAAACGAACAGCTTTGCAGATGTGACCTCTGGCGTGGGCACCATTGTGGTTGGTTTGGCTGCTGTGATTTTGGGGCAGACCCTTATTCCCGGGCGCAAGATTTGGGTTGCGGTATTTGCGGTCATCATCGGTTCGGTACTTTATCGCCTTGCAGTGGCTTTCGCTTTGAGCTCTGGCATGTTTGGTTTACAAGCTTCAGACCTCAACCTGGTTACCGCAGTATTGGTGGCTGTGGCGCTTATTGCTCCAAAGCTAAAACAGAGCATGAGAGCGAAACAACGCGTTACTGATGCTAAACAAGCGGCATCAAAAAATGGTTCTGGGGAGGCATTATGATCGAACTAAATAATATTCAGGTCACGTTCAACCCTGGGACGATTTTGGAAAATCGTGCATTGAAAGGCGTCTCTTTAGAGGTTCCAGAGCATCAATTTCTTACCGTGATTGGTTCTAATGGCGCAGGAAAATCGACGTTGCTTGGTGCGGTGACAGGTGAGACGCCGATGATAGGTGGTCAGGTTATCATTGACGGCAAAGACGTCACCAAGCAGACGGTTGCCCAACGTGCGACGCAATGCGCCCGAGTGTTTCAAGATCCATTGGCCGGGACTTGTGGTGAACTGACGATAGAAGAGAACATGGCTCTAGCGCACATGCGTGGTAAAAAACGCAGCTGGGGGTTGGCGCTCTCTACTAAACGTCGCAAGCTGTTCCAAGAGCGAATTAGCATCCTCGGTCTTGGTTTAGAAGACCGCTTGGGCGATAGCATTGGGTTACTGTCTGGTGGACAACGACAAGCCGTTAGCCTTGTGATGGCGACGTTATCGGAGAGTAAGTTGTTATTGCTTGATGAACACACGGCTGCGCTTGATCCTCGTATGGCGGCGTTTGTTATCGACTTAACTAAACGTATTGTCGATGAGTTCGATTTAACAGTGATGATGGTGACGCATTCGATGAAAGACGCATTAGCATGTGGCGATAGGACCGTAATGCTTCACCAAGGTGAAATTGTGCTTGATGTGGCTGGAGAGCAGCGCACTAACATGCAAGTACCAGACTTGTTGGATATGTTCTCCAAAGTGCGTGGTGAAGAGCTGGCAGATGACAGTCTCTTGTTGAACTAAGCGGTATCCGACAAGTCACTACGCCTACTAAGTGTGATCCTCCTTGAGAAAATTGGCTGATATGTCAACTCGCAAGGAGGATTTCTTGTCTCTAATTCTTCAATAACATAGTGGCATATCCGATGACGAGGAGTGCCCATAATGAACCTGCCATTTATTTTTCATAGTCAAACTATTGATGGTTTAGCTTTTAATGACGAGCAAATTACAGTCAGACTGAAAACCGAGACATTGGATTTTGATTCCGTCTATGTGCGTATTGAGCCGGACAATGAAGAATATCTGGTCGACATGGCTCAAATTGGAACAGCTGGGGAATTGTTACTATGGGAGGCATCGTTTCGACCAAATCGAGATCGAGATGTCACACATTATGTGTTTAAGCTCCTCAAAGACGGACAACAATACTGGCTCGATGCACGAGGCGTACAAAAGCGTATTCCACCCAAAGAGTTCCACTTTAAGTTGAATGTAAACCATCAACCACCAAGCTGGGTCCAAGAGCAAGTTTTCTATCAAATCTTTCCTGACCGTTTTTCTGCTAGTAAAAGTGAGTCCGATATTCGCCACGCTTATGCTCAGTATGATTCTGCATCGATCGTCAAGGCGTGGGGAGACGCGGTAGGCTCTCACCAAAATACCGGGGCACGTGAATTCTTTGGCGGCGACCTCAAAGGTGTGGAGCAAAAGTTGAACTATCTTGAACAGCTCGGCGTTACTGCGCTTTATTTTAATCCGATCTTTTCTTCACCAAGTAATCATAAATACGACACCACTGATTACTTCACTGTTGACCCTATGTTCGGCACCAACGATCAGTTTGCTGAACTGTGTGAGAAAATCCGTGGTAAGAATATGAAGATTGTCTTAGACGCGGTGTTTAACCACACGTCAGTGCATCATCCTTGGTTTGATATCCATCAAAAAGGAGAAGGAGCGTATGGCAATCCGCAGTCAAAGTTCCGTGATTACTACTTTTTCGAAGGCGAAACCAATCACTACATCGGTTGGAAAGGCATTGGTAACTTACCGGTTCTGAACTTCGAAAATGAACAGGTGCGCGACTACATCTACCAAAGTGAAGATTCTGTCATCAAGTATTGGCTGAAGCCACCGTACTTGGTTGATGGCTGGCGGTTTGATGTAATTCATATGCTTGGCGAAGGGGACGGCGCGAAAAACAATGCTCATTATGTGGCAGCGTTTCGTAATGCGACTAAGTCAGTAAACCCGAATGCTTATGTGTTAGGTGAGCACTTTTTTGAAGCAACGCAGTGGTTGCAAGGTGATCAAGAGGATGGGGCGATGAACTACTACGGTTTTGCTCATCCAGTTCGAGCTTTTATCGCACGACAAGACATTATGTACGATCCAATCAACATTGATGGTTTGGAGTTTAAAGCATGGTTGGACGAAGCCAGAGCAAAAATCCCATTTTCTAATCAGCTATCGCAGCTAAATCAACTCGATAGTCACGATACTGCTCGGTTTATCACATTGGTTGATGGTGATAAGCGTAAAATGAACATCGCGCTAGCAATGCTTATGACTTACGTTGGCACGCCTTGTATTTACTATGGGAGTGAAGTCGGTCTAGAAGGAGGGCTAGACCCGGATAATCGTCGTTGTTTTCCTTGGAATGAAATTGAAAGTTCACAATGGCTATCGCTTTACCAACAATGGATCAAGATCCGTAAACAATGTAAGCCTTTAGAGTCGGGCTGTATTCAATGGCTTCATTGTACTAACAACCAGTTGGCGTACGCACGTGTACTGGGTCGTGAAGCAGTCGTTGTAATGGTTAATCTCAGTGGTAATGAATGTTCAATCGATTTACCTATGTGGCAACTGGGCTTGGAGGTTAGCCAAGTTATATCGTTGTTAGATGACACAGAACAGGTTGATTATAAAGGTCATATCTCTGTCAATATGTCGGCACAGAGCTGCAAATTATGGCGACTAAAGTGACACCACACTCTATATTGATTAAACTCCTTTAATATATAAACGGTCTCAAACAGCGCGCACACATTTGTTTGGTCTCTTGTTATCTGGTGCTGCATTGCATGCGTCACCAGATAACGAGTATCAATTTAATAGCAGTCATAAGAGACTATTGACCTTTCATATGCATGGTACTCAATGGTAAACCAAAGGCGATTTAGCCTCTCATTTGTCATCTTTTTTCCTCTGGCGTTATTTGTAGTGGTTTTACTCGTGACAACGAAAAATTACTATGATGCGGTTAACCGCTATATCGATTCTGAGTATTCGCGTATCGAGCGTGCAATGTCTCGCGGTATTAAAGTACTCACGGCTTTAGATTACAGCTTCACCAACTATACCAATTACGCTAACCCACTGTTTGAAGAACATAATTCTTTAGTCAAAGAAGGGCTTTGTTATCTTTGGCCTATAGATGTGTTATTACTCGAAAGTGTTTATAGTGAAGGGTTACCTGCGGTTGACCTTGATTATATGATCGTAGGGGACGAAAGCTTATGTCAGCAAGGTTCAACGATTAACCAGTTAGCTGAACAAAAGGCGGGTTTTGCGCCGTCATTGTCATTTCTGCACGATATTGAATCGCACATTGTTGGAATTCATTACATTGACAAGCGCGGTTACGTTATCTCCTCACCCGATACCTACGCAAAAAATTTCACGAGAGAACTTTTGTCAACGCTAAAAGCCCGACCTTTTTGGCAAAAAACCGCGCAAGATAAAGTGAATATTACCTTGGCTGGACCAGGGCCAGTGTTGGACTCGATGGAAGGTCAAGTCATTAGTATGACGGTACCCGTCTATGAGAAAGGAGAACACCAAGGTGTTTTGTCTATTGATTTTGACATCAATACGCTCATGGCTTCGTCGCTAGGTCTTGTTGGTCAGTTTCATTTGGTTTCCAATTTACAATCCATTCCTTCAAACAGTACACGAATCAAACCAGTCGAATTAGAGCGATTGAGTGCGAATCACAGCATGTACTACGAGTACAACCTTTGGGATGAAGCTAAGAACCTAGCGGTTTTTGAAAAATACAGCCTTATTGTCGCACTATTTATTTACGTGCTGAGTACCGTCGTCTTGTTCTATGTGAATATGCATAGCGAGCGACGCTACTTTAAAGAACTGGCAGCAAGAGACCCAATGACCAGCTTATTGAATCGTCGAGGTATGCAAACCGTGTGGCGTAATAAGATGACAAAAAAACAGGTTGCTTTAGCAGTGTTCGATATTGATAACTTCAAGAAGATCAACGACACCTATGGTCATGATGTCGGTGATTCTGCAATTCAGCTTGTTGCAAAATGTATACGTGAAAATATTCGCCATACCGATGTTGCCTCAAGGTTTGGTGGCGAAGAGTTCGTTTTAGCGATTTATGACGAAGATTCAGAGGGCATTAAACTCATTTTAGACAGAGTAAAAAAGGCCATAGATGAGCGCTCGACACGCGTAACGAAAGAAGGCTTTACGATCTCTGGCGGTGTGGTGTTTAGTAAAGAGAGCCGAGTAGAAAACTTTGATGAATTGTTTAAAGCGGCGGATGAAAAGTTATATCAAGCCAAAAGTACCGGCAAAAATAAGATCTGTTACTAGGATTTAGATACAAAAAAGGACGAGATATTCGTCCTTTTTTGTGTTCGGGAGTTATGCAACCTGAGAGTTTAAGTCATCGCGGTAGCGTTGAATATGCTCAACAATTGGTGCGGCTTTGTTGAACGTTCTGATTTCTCTAAATAGGTCTTTTGCTTCAGGATAAGCTTGACGTAAGTAAGAGAACCATTGTTTTACGCGGTTTGGGTAATACAAGCCTTTATCGCCTTTCATCTCGAACTTGGAGTAATAGATGAGCAACTCAACCACCTCGGGCCATGACATTGGCTGGTGGTTATGTTTTACCATATTGCCTAAGTTAGGGATATTGAAAGCGCCTCGGCACACCATTAAAGAGCTAACGCCAGTCGTTTCAATGCAACGTTGACCGTCTTCATAATTCCAAATTTCACCATTCGCTATCAGTGGGATATCGAAACGTTCGCGAATTTGGTTGATGTAATCCCATTTTATCTCAGAAGCTTTATAACCACCTTGTTTAGTACGTGCGTGTACGGTCAGTTCATTTGCGCCAGCAGACTGAATGGCATCGACAATTTCAAAGCAATCTTCAGGGTTCTCCCAGCCAAGACGAATTTTTGCAGTTACGGGAATGGCTTCTGGAACGGCTTCTCGACAAGCTTTAACCACACGGTGAATGAGCTCTGGATGCTGGAGTAGCGCTGCACCACCTTTACTTTTGTTGACCATTTTGGCTGGGCAACCAAAGTTTATATCAATACCTCTGGCGCCAAGATTTGCCGCTTTAATTGCGTTCTCAGCCATCCAGTTTGGTTCTTGTCCCAACAATTGCACATGTACTGGCACACCAGATGCAGTCTGAGAACCTTGCAACAGCTCTGGGCATAAACGGTGAAATACATGATCGGGTAATAGCTGGTCGATTACCCGAACAAACTCCGTAACACACAGGTCATAGTCGTTTATCTCGGTCAGGATTTGGCGCATCAAATGATCTAAAACGCCTTCCATTGGGCCTAGTACAACTCGCATAGCTTGCCTAATACAGTTTGGTGGTAAAAAGGAGGGCGATTGTAGCGATGTAAGTTAAGTTTGTCATTAAAAGAGTCGAAGCGGCCAATGCAGTCAAACACACAACGTTAGGTTACGTGCTTTTGAGCTCTGAGGTATAATGCCGCCAAATTTATGGGAAACCAGATGCCATGCAATACACATTGATTGAAAAAGGTGAAGTTCACGTTGATGAATCTTGCCAATTTATCGAAGGCGCAGTGTTAGCTGCGAATCTGACGACAAAACCACTCGCTCCTGAAAAGTGGTTAGAGCCGCTATTAGGTGAGGGATTCAAAGCGATTCAACCAGCTGTGGAAGAGCAAATTCACAAGCAGCATAACCGAATTCAACGAAACGAATATTCCGTGCTAGAGCTAACAGG
Organism: Vibrio sp. D431a; assembly: GCF_030248655.1. Classification (NCBI taxonomy): domain Bacteria; kingdom Pseudomonadati; phylum Pseudomonadota; class Gammaproteobacteria; order Vibrionales; family Vibrionaceae; genus Vibrio; species Vibrio sp. D431a. Next base: position 140,153 of record NZ_JAHGAP010000017.1, read on the forward strand.
CAAAGAACCTGAACAACTTGCTGATTTTGCCGAAGGCTTTATGTCTGTTTGGCCAATGATTGAAGAACAGTGGCAAGACGTTGAGCTCAATGATGGATTACAGCGTATGCTGCAAGCATTACTGACCACTTTGATGCTGGCGATCGATGAGCCAGCAACGCAGCAACAGATGCGTGACGCAGGTATTGAAACGCCACCGGCCCTGACAGATTTAGTCGACCAGCTTGATTTAATGGTCGGTGAAGTCGCGCTGGGCGCGGATGAGTTGATGGTAGGCAATAAAGCTCAAAGCCTAAACCCATTCAAAGGTATCGGGCGCAATGATCCCTGTCCTTGTGAGAGCGGAAAAAAATTCAAGCAGTGCTGTGGTCAATCACGCGGCTAAATCGAATCGCCGCGCTATCCACTTAACAAAAAGCCGACCAGATGGTCGGCTTTTTGTTAATTTTTACGCGTCAGTAGGATTAACGAATTGGATTAACGCGTTTTGCAGGGAAGAATTGTGCAATTACAATTAATGCCAAAGCGATTAAATTGCCTGCAAAAATTACTACTAACCATTGTGGCATTGATAAATCAAGGAGCTGCCACACAACCTTAGAGCAATCACCATATGCTTCAAACATCCAAGGAACCCACTGATTGAGCGGAGCCCAGCTAGGGAATGTGACGAATAAATCGCAAGTCGCGAATGGTGATGGATTAAACTGGTAGTCAACGTGCTGCATTGCAAGTAACAAACCCTTGTAAGCACTTAATCCCCAGCCTATCAAACCTAGCCAGCGGAAAATTGGGTTCTTGGGTGCCAATATACCAACCATTGCAGCGACGCCCACTCCCATCATCGCGACTCTTTCATAAATACACATGACACATGGTGCAAGCATCATGACGTGCTGAAAATAGAGGGCACATGCTTCAAAGAAAACGACGAATAGCAGAAGCAGTAGCCACGATAAACGTCCCTTTGAAAACTGGTTAAGTGAATTTAAAATAGTCACGTTTTTGTTCCTGTCTGAAATAGAAAAAGCTCTGAATACTCAGAGCTTTTTATCGTGGATAAGTTTCCTAATCAACTCAAATTTTAGTGACCACCGGATACTACGGGAGTCAGATCACCACTATGAGGTAAAATCCAACCAGCTTCGTAGAAAGAAGCGGTTGCAGGCTCTAGGAAGAACATGATTCCCATCAGACCGACAATCGCAAGAACGACGGTGTAAGGCAGCGCCATGATAACCATTCGACCGTAAGACAGACGAATTAATGGAGCGAGAGCCGATGTGAGTAAGAATAGGAATGCCGCTTGACCGTTTGGCGTTGCAACAGAAGGCAGGTTAGTACCAGTATTGATTGCCACCGCCAGTAAGTCGAACTGATCACGAGTAATGAGGCCCTCAATGAGTGCAGTTTTTACTTCATTGATGTAAACCGTACCAACGAACACGTTATCCGACACCATAGATAATAAGCCATTCGCCACATAGAACAGAGCTAGCTGAGTACCTTTATCTTCAACGGCAAGCACCGCATCGATGACTGGTTTAAACAGTTCTTGGTCAATGATTACAGCAACGATCGAGAAAAATACTGCAAGCAGTGCAGTGAAGGGCAGGGCCTCTTCAAACGCTTTCCCCATGGAGTGCTCTTCAATGACACCAGTAAATGCGGTCGCTAAAATGATCACAGAAAGGCCAATTAAGCCGACAGCCGCTAAGTGCAAAGCGAGTGCAACGATCAACCAAACCGCAATAAGACCTTGAACCCAGAGTTTTGCGACATCTTGATTTGTTCGCGTTTTACGCTCTTCACGGTCAAAATCGACGAGGATCTGACGAACGTTGTTAGGAAGCTTCGCGCCGTAGCCAAACACTTTAAGCTTTTCAACTAAAGCACAAGTGATGAGACCACAGAAAAATACAGGTAGTGTCACTGGAGACATACGGATTAGGAATTCACCAAATAACCAACCCGCTTGGTCTGCAATAATTAAGTTTTGAGGTTCACCAACCATCGTGGTTACGCCACCTAAGGCAGTACCTACACCAGCATGCATCAACAAAGAGCGCAAAAAGGCACGATAGTTTTCTAGGTCATCACGCGTTAGTTCAGTGATCGTGTCATCTTGTGTATGGTCATGGTCACCGATAGGGTTACCAGACGCCACTTTGTGATAGATAGAGTAAAAGCCGATCGCCACGCTGATAACAACGGCGATAACCGTCAAGGCATCCAAAAACGCAGACAAAAATGCCGCAGCAAAGCAGAACGCGAGTGATAGTAGGGTTTTAGAGCGAATGCCAAGTAAAATTTTGGTAAAAATGAACAGCAATAGCTGCTTCATGAAGTAGATGCCCGCAACCATAAATACCAGAAGTAGCAGTACTTCGATATTTGCTACTAATTCGTGCTTAACTTGCGCAGGGCTAGTCATGCCGATAGCAATGGCTTCAATAGCAAGTAAACCGCCAGGTTGTAATGGGTAGCATTTTAATGCCATTGCTAGCGTGAAAATAAATTCAGCGACCAACAACCATCCAGCTACAAATGGGTTTATTAGGAAGAATACAATCGGGTTAATTATTAAGAAGGCTATAATGGCAACTTTGTACCAATCAGGCGCTTTACCAAGGAAGTTCTTGATAAAAGCGTTTCCGAGCGATATCGGCATGATAATTCTCTTTATAACAAAATTATGAATAGACACTACAATAGTGCTTAAGTATCTGTTTGTTAGACTTATTAACTAGTCTTTAAAAACAATAACTTAGTAAAACAACAATCCTTTGTTTATTGTAGTCTTGCCAAGTTACTTCCCCTGAACTCAAGCACCGCTCACTTTCGACCGCAAACTCTACACTCAGGCATTTATTAGTCAATAACAAAACGTGATGCTACCGACTAAAATGACTTTTTAAATGTAATAACGCGATCAAAACGGCGTTACTATACCATGAAAGTCTTAAAAAAATCCTCTTGGATTTTAAATGACGGTCAGTGACGAGAAAAGGCAAATTAAGAAAGAATATTAACCGTGATATACAAAGTAATTTTTCATATTTTGAATATAAAAATGTGACACGGTTGTCTTTATTTCTCCGAGATTTGTGAGCTGTTTAATTAAATAAAAATTCATATTTTACTGCTTTCGCTCGCATGTTAGAGCCTCTTAAATTGACACAACATATAGAGTATTAACTCTATGTTATGGAGTCGTTTCCACTATTGATCGTAAATTTTCTCAAACCGCTAAGTAGTGGTATGATGAGTAGTATCGACCCTCAGAAATCAATATTGGATAAAAAGTAGAATGGTCATAAAGGCGAAAAGCCCTGCGGGATTCGCAGAAAAATATATTATCGAGAGCATTTGGAACGGCCGTTTTCCTCCAGGCTCAATTTTACCTGCTGAGCGCGAGCTGTCCGAACTGATTGGTGTTACTCGAACGACTTTAAGAGAGGTTCTTCAACGACTAGCCCGTGATGGATGGCTGACTATCCAGCACGGCAAACCTACGAAAGTTAACCAATTTATGGAGACCTCTGGTCTGCATATTTTGGATACTTTAATGACGCTAGACGTTGATAATGCGACAAACATTGTAGAAGATCTGCTTGCGGCACGTACTAACATCAGTCCTATCTTTATGCGCTATGCATTTAAAGCGAACAAAGAGAGCTCTGAGCGTACAATTAAGAACGTAATCGAATCTTGTGAAGCTTTAATGAATGCGGCTTCCTGGGACGAATTCATCGCTTCTTCGCCGTATGCTGAAAAAGTTCTGCAGAATGTGAAAGAAGATAACGAGAAAGATGAAGCGAAGCGTCAAGAAATCTTGATTGCTAAAACGTTCAACTTTTACGATTATATGCTTTTCCAGCGCCTAGCATTCCATTCAGGAAATCAAATTTACGGTTTGATCTTTAATGGTTTGAAGAAGCTCTACGATCGTGTCGGTAGCTACTACTTCTCAAATCCAGCTTCTCGTGAGCTAGCTCTGAAGTTTTACCATCAATTGCTCGAAACTTGTGAAAGTGGCCAGCGTGAACAACTACCAGTAGTGATTCGTCATTATGGTATGGAAAGTGCGTTGATCTGGAACGAAATGAAAAAGCAATTACCAACGAACTTCACGGAAGACGACAGCTAAGCGCTGACAAGTTGGATAAACGAAAACCGCAGTGCCTTAGGCCTGCGGTTTTTTTGTTTTTATTTATAAGTCGGCGACGGACCAAGCACCAATAATAAGGCATGGAACGTTTATCCTGCTAGCGAGAGTCTGGGTAACGGTAGATATAATGACTCTACGACATCTGAAAGGACATGGTCGTAAGTATTGAAGATGGTCAATGACAAGTCCGATGTGACGCCATAAAGCTCTGCTTCTGTTAAGTCGACATGACTCTCTGTCACGTATTCATTTAGCGTCTGTATTGAGCGCGTGGAAGCAGGAGAGGTAATGCTAAGTGGAGCGATAACCGCTAGTTGGTTTAGCTTACGCATCATGACCGATGCATAATTTTTGAAACGTTCATTTCCGCCTTGCTCTCCTAAATCTTGAATGCTGATTCGTAACTGAGTCAGGGTCTCCAAGCTATCCATAATGTTTTGCCAGTTCATGTGATACTCATTATGCAAGTCATCTCTTTGCTCAACCGCTAGCCATGCGATGGTTACTTCATCCATCAAAAACAAGCAATGACGAATTAACTTACCATGCTCCATCTGGTTTCTTGCAACACTATGGTCATTCCATTGTTCAAGTAGTTTCCCTACTTTAATCTGTAATACGCGATACATGGGTTTGTTTTCAAACCGTGATGTTTCGACTAGAAGATGCAGCTTGTTAGTCAGAGCATCATGAAGAGCGTCCAATTTTTGTTGATCGTTTTGTTGGAATTGAAGCGAGTAGTGAGTAGCAGCTCGGTGGTGTCTCAGAAGGTGAACAACATCCCGCAACAATGTTAACAGCTGATATTTGCGCGCATGTTGCTGCTCTCGTTTAGAAGACAAGTGATATATTCCGGCTAAAATAGCGATGGACAATAGTGTGGAAATCAAAACAAACATAACCAACTCCTTGTTAGTGTTTGGACCTAACAAGGAAGATTGCAGTTTTGATGCCACTAATTAAATTCTATTAAAACAGTAATTTAGGATTGTGATGGGAGAGGTGCTGTACAAGTTTGGTGCACAAATTCCCCAAAAGTGTGAATTCAGTCAAAAAAGTCCCCGCTGAACTGGCGAGGACTTTTTAAATTTGATTGTAAAGCTACAACTTACATTACGCGCATGCCAGGTTGAGCGCCTTCGTGTGGCTCAAGGATCCACAGGTCACTACCACCAGGGCCTGCCGCTAGGATCATACCTTCAGACATACCAAACTTCATCTTACGAGGTTTTAGGTTTGCTACCATTACCGTTAGCTTGCCTTCTAGCTCTTCAGGTTTGTAAGCTGACTTGATGCCAGAGAATACCTGACGAGTTTCACCACCGATGTCCAATTGGAACTTAAGCAGTTTGTTGGCTTTTGGTACTTCTTCACAAGAGATGATACGAGCGATACGCATATCTACTGCAGCAAAAGCATCGAACTCAATCTCTTCAGCGATTGGTTCTTTGTCTAGCTCGGTTTGGCTAGCCTTGTTCTTTTCCGCTTCAGCTTTCTCTTTCGCCGCCATTTCTGCCGCCGCATCTTCTTTAGACGCTTCGATCATCGCTTCAACATTCTTCGGATCGATACGGTTGAACAGTGCTTTGAACTTAGTGATCTCGTGGCCTGTTAGTGGAGCAGCGATGTTTTCCCAAGTTAGCTCTTGGTTTAGGAACGCTTCAGTACGCGCAGCTAGCGATGGCATTACTGGTTTCAGGTAAGTCATCAGTACGCGGAACAGGTTGATACCGACAGAACAGATGTCTTGTAGTTCCTGATCTTTGCCTTCTTCTTTTGCTACAACCCACGGTGCTTTTTCATCAACGTATTGGTTAGCTTTGTCTGCCAATGCCGTGATTTCACGGATTGCACGACCAAACTCACGCGTTTCGTAAAGCTCAGCGATACGGTCAGCAGCAGCAACAAATTCGTTGTAAAGTTCAGGCTCTGCAAAGTTGTCAGACAGTTTGCCTTCAAAACGTTTCGCGATGAAACCTGCGTTACGAGATGCCAGGTTAACGATCTTGTTAACAACGTCAGCGTTTACGCGCTGAGTGAAGTCTTCAAGGTTAAGATCTAGATCGTCGATACGGCTGTTTAGCTTCGCAGCGTAGTAGTAACGTAGACACTCAGGGTCTAGGTGCTCTAGGTAAGTGCTTGCTTTTACGAACGTACCTTTAGACTTCGACATTTTCGCGCCGTTTACGGTTACGTAACCGTGTACGAATACGTTGTTAGGCTTGCGGAAGCCAGAACCTTCTAGCATTGCTGGCCAAAATAGGCTGTGGAAGTAAACGATGTCTTTACCGATGAAGTGGTACAGCTCTGCTGAGCTGTCTTTTTTCCAATACTCGTCGAAATCTAGGTCGTCGCGCTTGTCACATAGATTTTTGAAAGAACCCATGTAGCCGATAGGCGCGTCTAGCCATACGTAGAAGAATTTGTTCTTCTCACCAGGGATCTCGAAGCCAAAGTATGGTGCATCACGTGAGATATCCCATTGCTGCAAACCAGACTCGAACCATTCTTGCATTTTGTTCGCTGTTTCAGCTTGTAGCGAGCCAGAGCGAGTCCACTCTTTTAGCATGCTTTCAAACTGAGGCAGGTCGAAGAAGAAGTGCTCTGAATCTTTCATTACTGGCGTCGCACCAGAAACCGCAGATTTAGGATTGATCAGTTCTGTTGGGCTGTAAGTCTCACCACAGTTGTCACAGTTGTCACCGTACTGGTCTTCAGACTTACATTTTGGACAGGTACCTTTTACGAAACGGTCCGGTAAGAACATCTCTTTTTCTGGATCGAACAGCTGAGAGATAGTGCGGCTAGAGATAAAGCCATTTTTCTTCAACTCAAGATAAATGTGTGACGCTAGCTCACGGTTCTCATCTGAGTGTGTGCTGTGGTAGTTATCAAAGCTGATATCAAATCCAGCGAAGTCTTTTTGGTGCTCTTCGCTAACTGCGGCAATCATTTCTTCAGGAGTAATACCCATCTGTTGCGCTTTAAGCATGATTGGCGTGCCGTGAGCATCGTCAGCACAGATGAAGTTTACAGTGTTGCCGCGTAGGCGTTGGTAACGAACCCAAATGTCCGCTTGGATATGCTCAAGCATATGACCAAGGTGGATCGAACCGTTAGCGTACGGAAGGGCACAAGTTACCAGCATTTTCCTTGACGGAAAGTTTTTTGGATCGTTTGCCATACTTAATATTCGCTTTTCTTGATAGGTATAAATAAATTTTGATGGATAATACTACCCCATGAACTGACTAACTCCAAGGTGTCAAACTGCGGAATGCCTTAGTTTTTTTGGGGTTCTGGTTGAGCCTGGACGGTGGTAGCATGACATCTAAAAGGAGGGCTTATGCATCAGTTCACTTCAAAACAAGATTTTTGTCACTGGTTTAACCAATTCCAACATCCACAGTTGGTGGAAAACTGGGCAGATATTCATGGCGCAATTTCGATTACGACACAGGGTTCTATTGATATAACGTTGCCATTCGCAAGTAATGAGCTTCAAACCGTACTGCATGACTGGATCAAACAGCAGCAAGCCTCGGGTAAAGTGGCTGAATTCCCATTTAATATTCGCCTTGGAGTTAAAGCTTTAGAAACTCAAGTGGCTAACTCGGTTAAGGGTGTTAAGAACATCGTTGCCGTCAGTTCTGCGAAAGGTGGCGTTGGTAAATCTACTACCGCAGTTAACTTAGCGTTGGCGATTGCTCAATCTGGGGCGAAAGTGGGATTGTTGGATGCAGATATCTATGGTCCGTCTGTACCTATGATGTTGGGGCAAGAAGATTCTAAACCAGAAGTTCGTGATGGCAAGTGGATGGAACCCATTTTTGCTCACGGCATCTATACTCATTCTATCGGTTATTTGGTGGATAAATCAGAAGCGGCGATATGGCGCGGTCCAATGGCTTCAAAAGCGTTGTCGCAGTTATTAACTGAAACAGATTGGCCAGATTTGGATTATTTGGTGATTGATATGCCGCCAGGTACGGGGGATATTCAATTGACTCTGTCACAACAAATTCCGGTAACAGGTAGCGTGCTAGTCACAACACCGCAAGATTTAGCCCTTGCCGATGCAAGGAAGGGAGCGGCAATGTTTAACAAAGTCCATGTCCCGGTTATTGGTGTTGTGGAAAACATGAGTTATCACATTTGTAGTCAATGTGGCGCGAAAGAGCATATTTTTGGTATGGGCGGAGCTGAAAAAATGTCGCAAGAATTTGGCTTAGCATTGTTAGGACAAATTCCGCTTCATATCTCTATGCGAGAAGATATTGACGCTGGCGTGCCAACGGTAGCAAGACGCCCAGAAAGTGAGCATGCAGGGTATTATAAGCAACTTGCCGATCGCGTATGTAGCACGATGTTTTGGCAAGGCAAAGCAAAACCAGATGCGATTAGCTTTACAATGGTGAACTAAGTTTACTATGCCTGTTGGTTGATAATTGCACATTTTAACGTTTGCTCGGAGGTTAATCCTCTGAGCAGGCAGAAACTTATGACTAAACCCTAATTCCAACTAGTAACTATGGGGTGAACTCCCTATAATCAGACAGTTTATCTTTTTATGTGACTAGAAATCATCATCGGGTGCAAACTAATGTCTGATAATAATCAATGCGTCATCGTAGGTATTGCTGGCGCTTCTGCTTCTGGAAAAAGTCTGATCGCGAGCACTATTTATAATGAGCTTCGCGCGAAAGTAGGCGATCATCAAATCGGTGTCATCACGGAAGATTGCTACTACAACGACCAAAGCCACCTAAGCATGGAAGAGCGAGTAAAGACGAACTACGATCACCCGAGTGCGTTGGACCACGACCTACTGTGTGAGCACCTAGAAAAACTGGTACGTGGTGAAGCAGTAGAAGTGCCTGAGTACAGCTACACTGAGCACACAAGAACAATTAACACCACCACAATGACACCTAAAAAGGTGATCATTCTAGAAGGTATCCTTCTTCTTACAGACCCTCGTCTTCGTGATTTGATGCATGCGACAGTATTTATGGACACACCGTTAGATATTTGCTTGCTTCGCCGTGTTAAGCGTGATGTGGAAGAACGAGGCCGAACTATGGAGTCTGTTCTTAAGCAATACCAACAAACAGTACGTCCGATGTTCATGCAGTTTATCGAACCTTCTAAGCAATATGCGGACATTATTGTTCCTCGCGGTGGTAAAAACCGTATCGCAATTGATGTATTAAAAGCTCACATTGCAAGACTTTTGAAAGCTTAAGCCTATAGACGGCTATATCGCTTTATTTTTAGGAGAAGAAGTGGCACCTTAAGTGCCACTTCTTTTTTTGTTTTTAAATTAGTCAGTTGCAGGTTAAAACCAGACACTTTTCACGCTTTTGTGGAACTGTCAGCGGTAAATGGAGTCTGCGCTTATAATTGTAAAAACACTCGAGCAAGGAAAAACAAATGAAGAAACTGCTCTTAATTCTAGCAATACCGATTGTGGTCATTTTGGTCGCAATTTTAGCGTTAACCATCTTCGTCAATCCGAATCAGTTTAAACCCCTTATTGTTGAGCAAGCACAAAAGCAAACGGGATTAGAGTTGGTGATTGAAGGGGATATCAGTTGGCAATTTTTCCCATCGATTGGCTTTGAGTTGGGACATACAGAATTGCGAAACCCACAAGGCTTTAGTAAACCCAATTTATTCAAAGTTGATACCGTTGGTGTAGACATCTCTGTTATGCCACTTTTTAGTCAACAGCTTGAAATTGGAAACGTCACGCTTGATGGTGCTGAGTTCTACATTGAAACCAAGAAAGATGGCAGCAAGAATATTGATGCATTGACGAAAGCCCAAACACAACAAGCAGAACAAGAGAGCAATGCTGCGCCTACGCAAAATGGTGAAACGCAAACTTCTGGTTCTGAGTGGAGTATTAATCTTGCTGGCGTTACGGTTTCTAACGGTTCATTAGAAATGCAGGATAAGCAAGCCGGTAGTTACACCAAACTTTATGATATTTCATTAAACCTTTCCGAATTCGCTTTTGACAACTGGACAACGGCTGATTTTGGCGTGAAGGGCGAAATGAACGACCAAAAGTTCACCGCGAAAGGTCAGGCAGACTTTAAGCTAGAAAAAGGTTTGGCAAACTACGCGCTAAAGAACATCAACTTTGATGCGACATACTCTGACCCTGCCAATAAAATTGAATCGGCAACGATCGGTTTAGACACGTTTGAATTCGATAAAGTAAATAACCTGACTTATGCCATTAAGGGTGACGCTGGTGGTATGAAGTTAGATATGCAGGGTGCTGGTCAACTTAGCGTGGACAAGGCTATCAGCAAAGTACAGTTGGATAAGTTAACTCTTAAATCGACTTTTGAGGGTGATGCCTTACCTCAGTCCCCGATGAAAGTCGACATGGTGTCTGATCTGTCTTTCGACCTAACGAAAAACCATCTGAGTTTTGTTCTAGAGAAGTTAACAGCGAATGCTATCGCCCTAGATGGTAAGGCAGATGTGACACTCGGTGATATTCCTAAAGTACGCTTTGCTCTCCATAGCCCCAATATCGATCTTGATGAGTTCTTAGGGTTAGATAAGCAAGCTGCCGAAGGTAATAAGCCTGCTTCTGGTGGCGAGAGTGCTCCTGCCGGACCTGAGGTTGAGCCTGATTTGTCTGCGTTGAAAACGTTAGATGTAAAGGGTGACATTACCATCGACAAATTCAAAGCGGCAAATGCGAAGATGGAAGCGGTAAAAACGAGCTTCACTGTAAATCGTGGCGTGTTTGAGCTTACATCTTTTAGTTCGAAGTTGTACCAAGGCTCAATCTCAGCGACAGCGAAGTTAGATGCACGCCAATCACCAGCGACTTACAGTGTTAAAAAGTCAATCAAAGGCGTGAAAGTTCAACCGCTACTTATAGACGTTGCTGAAAACGACAAACTTGAAGGGACAGGTAACATTGATGTGAATGTTACAGGTAAGAGTCTCACGCCTACCGGTATCAAGAAGAATCTATCTGGTACGGTTGTTATCAATTTTGCTGACGGTGCGGTGAATGGCATCAACGTTGCTCAGTTGATTCGTGAAAACTATGCGAAATTTAAAGGGCAAAAAGTTGAAGGCACCAATGAAGCTAAGAAAACAGACTTCAGTGCGATGACGGCGACATTGAAACTCAACAAAGGTGTTGTATCAACGGATAATATGCAAGCTCAGTCTCCATTGTTACGTGTTCGCGGTAAAGGTACCGCAAACTACATCAATGAAACAGTCGACTTTACTATCAGCACGTCAGTTGTAGGCAGCTTAGAAGGCCAGGGCGGTAAAGATATAGATGAGCTGAAAGACATCACGATTCCAATCAATGTGTCTGGTAAGTGGGCAGATCCTAAATTCAAGCTCGTATTCGATGATGTTCTGAAGCAGAAAGCTCAGAAAGAAATCGATCGTGGCGTAGAGAAGCTAACGGACAAAATCAAAGACGAGAAAACCAAAGATGCGGTCGATGGTTTATTGAAGAATCTTTTCAACTAACCGTGCGTGAAAACCAAAAGGGTTGGCATTTTGCCAACCCTTTTTAAATTACTCTGTGAGTGTTACCAATCGACGCCTTTGAGGGCTTTTACGCCAGATTCAAATGCGTGCTTTACATTTTTCACTTCAGAAACGGTATCGGCCATTTCAATCAGGGTTCGATGTGCGCCACGCCCAGTAATAATAACCGACTGCATTTTAGGTCGGTTGCTCAGCGCTTCGACCACTTCGTCTAAGTCGATGTAGCCGTAGCTCACCATATAAGTTAGCTCGTCAAACAAGATGACATCGATAGAGTCGTCTTGCAGCATGCGTTTACATTCTTGCCATACGCCTTGCGCTGCTTCGGTATCAGCGGCTTTGTTTTGAGTTTCCCATGTAAAGCCGGTCGCCATTACTTGGAATTCAACGCCGAGTTTCTCAAGTAGGTTGCGCTCACCGTTGTCCCAAGTACCTTTAATAAACTGCGCGACAGCACAATTCAAACCATGACCCACTGCGCGTGCGATCGTACCGAATCCTGATGTCGATTTACCTTTACCATTTCCGGTAATGATCAGTAGCAGACCTTTTTCCTCTTGAGCAGCAGCGATTTTTGCGTCTACCTGTTCTTTGACTTTTTGTTGGCGAGCTTTATGGCGTGCTTCTTTATTTTCTTCGATAGACATAATACTTCCTCAATTCCTTTTCGTGCTGTGCCCAAGCTAATTTGGGTTCATTGATTTATCTCGCTATGATAGACCAACATATCGTGAAGAAAAACCACCGATAATTCAGGGAATAAAATGAAGAAAATACTTGTTGTTTGTATGGGAAACATTTGTCGGTCACCAACTGGAGAGGCAGTGTTAAGAGCGAAAGCTCAAAAGCTAGGCGTTGAAGTAGAGGTTGATTCGGCAGGTACAATTGGCTACCACGCAGGAAACCGACCGGATTCAAGAGCGATGGCAGCAGGAAAGCAGCGAGGTTATTCTTTTAAAGGAATGCAAGCGCGCCAAGTCACCATTGATGACTTTGAAAAGTTTGACCTTATATTAGCCGCAGATAAAGCAAATTTGGCCGATTTATTGGATATTTGTCCGTTGAAGTATCGACACAAAGTATCGTTATTTTTAAGTCATTCTGAGTCAGGTTACGACGAAGTCCCGGACCCATATTATGGTGGGGAAGATGGCTTTGAACTGGTGCTTGATTTAATCGAAGAGGCATCAGACGCAATTTTGAAGAAGCTATAATCGCCGTGCTTGAAGACAATAGAAAAAGGGATGAGCTCAGCTCATCCCTTTTTATTTTC